>JALWQU010000140.1 GCA_026982915.1 Candidatus Altimarinota bacterium
AACTTGTTTATGATGAGCGTCTACAAAAACCTTAATCTCATTTTTAATCGTGGTTAGTGATACGAGTGGATCACCATTACTTTTTTTATCCGTTGCTGATTTTGAATTCTTAGCAACCTTTGTCGGTTCGGTTTTTGCTACGACTTCAACTTTATCAGAAGGTTTATCATCATTTTGACTTGTTGTCGATTTATCATCACCAAATACATTTTTGTCTTCATTATTTGGATCTGCATCTTTAGGTAAATTGGCTGCCTCATCTTGAGCGGCATCATCTTGTGTACTACTCGCAAAAGGGTTGACCGCATCATCTTGTGTGGCATCATCTTGGGCTCCATTTGCAAAAGGATTAGCATTTTCAGCTGCTTCTGTTTCGGCTACTACTTCTTCGGCAAAAGGGTTTGTGTCTGCATTAGTGGTTTCTGTGGTAGCCGGTTCATCCGAACTCGCAAAAGGATTTTCGGTAACTTCCGCTTGATTATCACTTGGCGTTTCCGCGATTGGTTCAGGCGCAAAAGGATTAACTTCGGCTTTTTCCGTTTCGGGGGTTGTGCTTTCGGTAGCGTTTTCCGCAAAAGGATTGACCTCTGTAGCGGGAGTTTCTGCTGTTGGGGTCGTTGCAGGAGTAGGTTCTATGGATGGCTCGGCTTGAGCTTCGGTATTATTAGTTTCAGGTGGTGTTGCAAATGGATTTTCTTCGGCAACGGGCGCCACTGAAGCCGGTGCTTCTGGTATAATTGGATCACTGACGGCTTCTGTTGTAGCGGGTTCTTTCGAAGCCGCAGGCTCGGCAGCGAGAGGCATTTCATCCGTAAAAGGATTTTCATTTGTTGTATCTGTAGCGACGGTCTCTGTAGGAGGCGTATCGGCAAAGGGATTGGCTTCCGCTACTGGTGGCACAGCCGCAGGCTCTGTCGCAGGCGCTGGTTCACTCGCAAAAGGATTACTTTCAGCTGGTGTCGCTACAGCCGGTGGAGCTACTAGATTAGGCGCTACAGCCGGCGTATTTGCTGGATCTGGGGCAAAAGGATTTGGTTCTGTTGCCGTAGGAGCGGGTGCCGTATCCGCTGGGGGATCGACCACAATAGCCGGGTCGAGTGTTGTGGTGTTATCACCTGTATTACCGCCGTTAGCGGGATCGGCTACGGCCGTAGTGCCATCTTGTTGACCATCATCTTTACTACTACCACCGAGACCGAAATGAAATTTTACCATTTTTTGTGTTTTTATTTTGTTTGATTTTTTTAAGGTAATCTCCATACTCTATCTGATTTTCAGAGAAAATACAAATCTTTTTTAGTCTTTTTACAATTTAATAACGATGGAAACCGCTGAATTTAAAGGGCAAGTGGCTGATTTACAGGCTCGTGTGGAGGCTGATTTCTTAGATATTACGAGTTTAGACGATTTAACGCTTTTTTTCCAGCGCTATTTAGGGAAAAAGGGTGAACTAAGCGTGTTATTGAAATCACTTAAGGCTTTTAGCCCTGATGAAAAAAAAGTTGTAGGGCCCTTGATTCAAAAAGTAAAAACAAAGCTTAACGCTGATTTTGTGGCGAAAAGAGATACTTTGGAATTAGCCGTTCTTAACGAAAAGTTAAAATCAGACTGGATTGATGTTACCAAGCATGAGGAAGTCTTAACCGGGAATCTTCACCCCCTTTCAAAGGTACAACGACGAATTGAAGAAATTTTTCACGGTATGGGGTTTGAAGTTGCGGATGGTCCACATGTAGAAAAAGAATGGACCAATTTTGACGCGCTTAATATTCCGGCTTCTCATCCGGCTAGGGATATGCAGGATACCTTCTTTGTAAAGACGGGATCTGATGACCCTCATGAAAATTCCGTTTTGAGAACGCATACTTCGCCGGTTCAGATTCGACGAATGCTTGAGCGGGGGGCGCCGGTGAGGATGATTTGTCCGGGGCGAACTTTCCGAAACGAAGATCTAGACGCGACGCATGATGCGCAGTTTTATCAGTTTGAGTGTTTACTTTTAGATGAAGATATTAATCTTTCTCATTTAAAAGGGGTGTTAGAACGATTCCTTTCTGAATTTTTTGAAAAAGAAATGAAGATTCGTATTCGACCGGGATATTTTCCTTTTGTGGAACCGGGACTAGAAATTGATGTATGGTTTGAAATTCCGGGAAAGAAAGGTAAGTGGTTGGAGTTATTGGGCGCTGGTATGGTACATCCAAATGTATTAAAAGCCGGGGAGATTGACGCGGATAAGTATCAAGGATTTGCCTTTGGAGTAGGGCTTACGCGTCTAACGATGATGAAATACGAGATCGACGATATTCGATTCTTGGCTTCCTCGAAACAAGACTTTTTAGGGCAGTTCTAAAAGAGAAAAAGTCTTGGCAAGAAAATTATTAGGGAATAAGGCTTTTTACAAAATTGAAATTTAAAAAAGCCCCTGTCACAACATATTTATATGTTGCAACAGGGTTAACGCTAATTGACAAATCTTCTTACGTCCAATCCCCCTCCTGGGAGGCTCACTTTAAATTTTCGATTGAGTTTCATGCTCAAGAGTCTCCAGCGACCCTTGAGCGTTAGATGCGGAATAATTTCCGCATCAAAGTAGTTTGGGTTATAGGGCCCATTATGGATTTTACCCCTATTTAAGTCTTGGATAGCTTGTTCAAGCTGAAGAAACTCAGCGGCATGAAATTTGGATGTCTGTTGCCAGGAACACAGTGTTCTTAGCCCATAAACCCGGACAAGCGCCCGTAACCACTCGACAGAACGTTCAGTGTTGAACGTTTCCCATTGTCTTGCGGCTGATTCTACATCTTGGCATTCCATGAAAATGCCTTTTTTGATTTCAAAAAAATCGTGTATCATAATTTTTCTCCAAAAAGTTTGATTTAGTCAAAGAGCGAGAACTTGGGACAACCAAGCACTCTACTCTTTGAGGAGTGAATGTTTGGATTAAGTCCAAAGCGATACAATTATTACATAAAAACACTAACTCGTCAATACTTTTTTGATTTTTATCATTAATTACATTTAACTTATAGGTAATTCTGTTATTTTTAGGATATGGACGAACGATTTGTCGAAGACCTAAAAAACCGAGTAGAGCTGGTCGATGTGATCGGTAAGTATGTCGTTGTCAAAAAAACAGGGAAGAACTTCACCTGCAAAAGTCCCTTTCGGAATGAAAGAACGCCCAGTTTTTCCATTTCTCCTGAAAAACAAGCCTGGTATGATTTTGGCGTTGGAGAAGGGGGTGATGTGATTTCTTTTATCGAAAAAATAGAAAACTGTAGTTTTGTGGAAGCGGTTGAATATCTTGCCGACATAGCGGGCCTAGAAATGCCTAAAAGTTTTACGGATCATGCTGGTCCTACCAAGGAAGCTAAACAGGATATTTTCAAGCTACACGAAGCGGCTTGTAGTTTTTTCGAAGCCGAATTTAAAAAAAATAATACGGTTCAAAACTATTGCGCCGATCGACATATTGCCAAATCAATGATCAAAAATTGGCATTTGGGATACGGAGGAAAAGAAAAAAACGGTCTCACAAAACATCTTCTTTCAAAAGGATTTTCAGAAGCCATGATTAGCGAATCGGGGGTGGCTTTTACGCGTAGTTTTGGGGATAAATCAATGATGGATCGTTTTTGTGGACGATTGATTATTCCGGTTAGGGAGCCAAGAGAAGGGCATATTATCGCGTTTACTGGTCGAGAAATCGAGGGGAATAAGAAAACCGCAAAATATATTAATTCTCCCGAAAACCCGGTCTATCATAAGAGCGCGACACTTTTTGGCCTGGATAAGGCTCGGGCGGCGGTTCGAGATCAAGATCAAGTTATTTTGGTAGAGGGAAATTTTGATGTGGTTTTTGCGCATGAGCGTGGATTCCACACCGTGGTCGCTACTTGCGGGACAGCATTGACGGAGGATCATCTGCGTATTCTCAAACGGTTAACCACAAATATTTACCTGGCTTTTGATCAGGATCTGGCCGGTAAAAAAGCAACACTTCGTAGTACGGAAATGTGCCTAAAAATGGAGCTAGAACCGCGTATTATTGAAATTGAAGGGGCTAAGGATTTTGGGGAATTTTTGGAAGATCGGGCGAATACGAAAATCTTAAAACAACAAATTGATACCGCCCCAAAGGCTATTGATTTCTTTTTTGAAAAATTTGCCCTCAAAAATCTTAACAATACGCTTGAGGGAGAAAAAAAATTCTTAGACGCTTTTTTTTACTTCTTAGGTTTGATTACAAGACCGATCGAGGTCGATGATTATCTGGCACAAGT
>JALWQU010000141.1 GCA_026982915.1 Candidatus Altimarinota bacterium
CTTTTATTCTTATATTCCCTTTCCGTGGAACAAATGATTTCTCCTGCTTGCTTTGCCGTATTTTCGATAAAATTTTTATAGTTCATTTTTTAGTGCAAATCATACCATTTAAACCCATCTTTCCCCGTAATTGTGTTCTGTGAAGCAGGTCCTTTTGAATTAACTTCATAGGTTTCCACGGGAATTTTTTCCGTAACGTTAAAATTCACGATCTTATCGACAAAATTCCATGAAGCTAAAATTTCGTTGAAGCTCACAAAATGCTTTTTGTCACCACGAATCACATCAAGGAAAAGCAAGCTATGCGGAGGCAGACAATAATCCCCCGTACAAGCCAGTGAATCAGAGGTCGTAATCTCCTCATTTTGACTCGTTACCCCATCCTCGTCGAGAAGTTTTATGTGGATTTTTTCATTCGGAAAAAGTTCAATAATCACTCGATTTGGCTGATCAGATTCTTTTTGAAAAGGAAATTTCTTTAGTTCAATGACCAGAAAAGTATGTTTCTCGTGTAAATTCTTACCCGTTCGCATAAAAATCGGTACCTGAAACCATGATTCTCGATTGATAAAAAATTTGAGCGCTACAAAGGTTTCGGTTTTTGAAAGTTTGCACGCTTCATGATCCGAACAATAGTTATCGTATTGCCCGAGTGAGATATTACTTTTCTTGGGTTCAAAGTGAAGCGCCGATAGAATCGCTGACTTTTCGTTTTGAATATTCTTGGCATTTTTCTCGATGGGAATTGACATGGTCACCAGCGCCAATATTTGTAAAAGATGTGACTGAATCATGTCTTTGATCGTTCCCGATTGGTCAAAGTATCCAATCCGATCCTCAACCCCAAAGTCCTCAAACGCTGAAATCTGAATATTGGCGATTTCTCGTCCCTTGAGCATGAGGTTTAGAATCCTGTTTACATGCCGAAGGGGCAGAATACTCCGAACGGCTTTTTTCCCGAGATAATGATCGAGGAGGTAGATATGTTCTTCATCAAAAAATCGAGCGATAAAATGAAATAATTCTCGTGCAGAACCTTCATCCGTCCCAAACGGTTTTTCAAGAACCAGTCGCATTTCATTTTCATTTCTGATCCCCGCGAGGTTCTCCACGATTGGGGCGAAGACACTTGGAGGCACGGAGAAATAAGAAATTTCTGTTGGTTTTTGAAATTTTAGGTCCTCGATTGTTTTTCGATAAGACTGAAAATCTGAAAGCTGATCATATTGCCCCGAAACATAATACACATTTTTTAGGAGGTCACTCAGGACTTCTTCTTGATAGGTATTAAGTTCCTTTTTATAAGCTTTTTTGACCGATTGTTCAAAAATGGCGCGAAATTCTTCCGTCGTTTTTTTACTTCGAGCATACCCGATAATGGCATAATTTTTTTTAAATCGTTTTTGCTCGGCTAGAGCAAAGATCGCCGGAAAAATTTTCAATTTTGCCAGATCACCAGAAGCCCCAAAGATCGTAAAGACAAAGGGTTCATCAACTCGGAATATATCTTCAATAGATTGCATGTGTATTATTGGCAATAAGTATTTTTAGTTCCTCCCCTTGAAGGGGAGGCTAGGAGGGGTATGAAGTAATTCAACCTAGATTCATGAATTTAAGGAAAATCTGATAAATTCAGCCGACCAAGAAATTACAGTATTTTTGATAAAATTTCAACGAACAAATCTTTTTTGATAATCCTTTATCAGAAAGGATTTTGAGTTTCAATTTTACGAAAAGACGAATTTCTTAGGCTGCTTATTTGTTTCATTTAGGCGACACTTATTAATTTATCAGACTTTCCTTAATTATACCCCCTAAAAGTCCCCCTGCAAGGGGGACAACAATTTGAGCCTATTTAACCTTTGTAATAGCCCCTCCTTCATGCCAATCAGCGTGCCAAACACCTTCTTTATCGGTTCGTAAGAAAGTATGAGCGCCAAAGAAATCTCGTTGTCCTTGGATGAAGTTAGCTGATCCTCGAGCGTTGGTCATGGCTTCAAAGCTCGTAAGCGCCGAAGAAAGGCAAAATAAAGGCATTCCGTTGGACATACATTCCCCTACTACTTTTCGGAAGTTTGGCAGACTGTCGCTGAGGTCCTTGGCGATTTCGGGAATTTCTAACAGATCAGCTTGTGGGTTTTTTCCAAAAGCGGTGTGAAGGGTTGAAAGAATTTTGGCTCGGATAATACAACCGCCTTCCCATATTCGTGAAATTTCTGCGTAATCAAAGTCCCAGCCTTTGTCTTCAGCAGCAGATTTGAGAAGTAAGAATCCTTGGGCATAACTGACGAGCATCCCCGCATAAAGAGCGTCTTCAAGTTCTACAATAAAATCTTCAAGTGGTGTTTCAAAGTTTGGTTTTGGTTTATCATAAAGTTTACTAAAAACTTCCCGTTTATCTTTCATACTCGAAACCGTTCGGGCAAAAACCGCTTCCGTGATAACCGACAACGCCACGCCTTGATCGAGTGAATCCAGCGCCGTCCAGCGCCCGGTTCCTTTTTGTCCCGCTTTATCTAATATTTTATCGAGTAAGAAGTCTTTTCCTGATTCGTCTTTTTTTCGTAAAATGGGGATAGAAATTTCAAAAAGATAGGATTGTAGTTTGCCCGTTTGGTATTTTTCAAATATATCCGCAATTTCACCAGGATTGAGTCCATAGGCGTGAGTAAGGGTTTCATAGGCTTCTGCCATCATTTGCATGACCCCGTATTCGATTCCGTTATGTACCATTTTTACATAGAGCCCAGCACCATTTTCCCCGAGATAGGTTACACATTTCCCACCATCGAAGTCTTCAGCACAGATAGATTCAAAAATTGGTCGAAGGTCTTCCCATACGGCTTTATTTCCCCCCGGCATCATACTCGGTCCATTGAGGGCGCCTTCTTCTCCACCACTAACACCACAACCAAAGAAATTAAATCCTTTGTCGGCGAGTTCTTTTTCTCGTCGGATAACATCGTGATAGTTGGAGTTTCCAAAATCAAGAATAGTGTCGCCTTTATCGAGTAAAGGAAGCAGTCCTTCGATAACCATGTCGACCGGTTTTCCGGCTTTTACCATAATGGCGATCTTTCGCGGACTCGCAACAGAGTCAACAAAGGCCTTGAGATCCGTTTCCCCGACAAGCATATTCGATTCATATTCTTTCAAAAAGTCTTCCGTAACAGAGGCCGTTCGATTGTAAACCGAAATTTTGTGGTTTCGTGAAATATTCCGCGCGATGTTTTGTCCCATCACGGCGAGACCGATAAGTCCGATGCTTGATTTTTCCATGTTTATAGTGGGTTAAGGATAAGAAAATTCTCGTGAATTATAGTATGGATTTTGTTAAAATACAAATTTCATTTGTAGTGATGGATACCAAAAAAGAACGATAAAGGTTTATCGTTCTTTCCTTGGTTGTCTTTAGTTTTTATTACTAAGCCACCTTTTCGTACCGAGTCGTTGCTGCATTTGTTCCGTAAGTACCTCTATCATCTACCCCTACAACGGTTTTATCAGGATTGACCAATGTTGTTTGGGCTTCTGTTCCATTCCCAGAAGTATATTGGCTTTCAAATCGAGCCATCTCATCAACCTGGACAATACCCGTAGGTGGTAACTCATCAAGATTAATTTGTTCTAGCACAAGGTCAATTCCAGAATTAGTTTCTGCTCGTATCTCCAATGCAGCCCTTACTAACTCCACCGCTAATCCTTGTTTTGCTATAAGTTGCGTCAAAAATTCTTCAGGTGTTTTTTTTGTATCTGCGGCCTTCGCTCCTTCTTCTCTGTCATAGAGCGCTTGTACAACTTCTTCATTGTCTGGATTTACCGAGGCATTTATGACAAGTTTTATAGTTGAATCAGCAAGCGCTTGAGCCGTTACTATTCTGGCGCCTTCATTCGCACTTGGTAAGAGAGATCCTTGATATACACCAGATTTTATAGTGAGTGTATCAGTTCCATGTTGAATAGCTTCTAGCATATCAGGGATAGCATCATTTCGTGTTTCATAGGTTTTTGTTGAAACCATCCCAGAGGGTCTAGGGAATTTATTATTTTCGATCATTTTTTAGGGGGTTAATTATTCACCAATAAACCTAACCCAAAACATAAACTTGTCAAATAAATTTACTTAAAAGTCTTAAGAATTTAAAACAAAAAACCTAAAAAAAGGCTTAAATAAAAGGAAAAAGCGAGTAAAATAAAGAACGAAAACCCTTAATTTACCACCCTTTTTCCCATGAACAAACTACT
>JALWQU010000142.1 GCA_026982915.1 Candidatus Altimarinota bacterium
GTATCAACGAGTAAATCAAATTTTTTATAAACCACCATCCGTCCAAACCCGAGATAATAATCTGATTTTTTATCGGAAAAAGTTAGCGCCTTCGTATCTACCGGTGGATACAAAACTTTTGAAGGAAGATCATAAAATCGCTTTACCCGACTCGCTGTCTCCGAGGAATTGGCAATATACAAATCCGGATTTTCTCGACACGCATAATCATGTTTTTTTACACGGGTTAATAAAAACTTGGCGATCGACCGCAAGCCTCTCGGTAAATGTTTGACTCGTGGATCATAATCCATTTCCCAACCATATCGAACAGGCGTATGAATGTAACAAATATGTTTTCCTTGTCTATTTCTACCGGCATTTTTAGCGATGCACGAAGAAAAGCTCAGGATCAAATCATAAGAAGAAAGATCGTGTGACTCAATAGCGTGAGACAACAAAGGGAGTAAAAATTGATGTTTTTGAGAAGCGAAAGGGATTTTTTGTAAATAGCTGGTTTTGATTCGAGATTTATCAGGAAAATCCGAAGCAATCGCCTCGAAGTTCGCAACCGTTGTATAAATAGGCGCTTTGGGGAAAATATCCGCTACCGCTTTGAGCACTTTTTCACCACCACCGAGGTTCGTCAACCAATCGGTTACGAGACAAACTTTCAAGGTACTTAGGGATTTAGGTATTTTCATAACGCCTCAGATCCTACTTAAATAAAAAAATAAGAAAATTATTTATTCGTTAAATCCTTTTGTATTGTTTCAAAAAACCCTGATTTTTATCAGGGTTTTTCTATCACCTTTCGTTGATTAAAAACGTAAACTTTAACGTACAACTTCGATAAAATCACTCAATCCTCGTTCTCGATCATCTCGTCTGTCAGAGAAAACTTCAAACTCACCAGATCGTAATTTTATTGTAAAATTAGAAGTTGTTCGTGGGTTTACCTTTCCAAAGTTTTTCACACCACCAATCACAAATTCATGTGAAAATCGACCGCTATTTACAACTTCAAAATTAACCGTTCCCGAAGGAATTTCTTTTTGTGAGATATCAATCCCATTGTCATAAATATAAACCTTTATATTAGTTTCTCGATTTGGCACCGTAACCACTTTTTTTACGGGTGGAACATAGGTTTTTACGGTCTCCACAGGCGCTGTCACAACAGGTTTTACAGGTTCCTTAGTGATCGTTTTTTCTTTTTCTGTCGTTACGGGTTTTTCGGTAGTAACCGCTTTATCAGTAACGGTAGAGGCTTTTTCATCTGTATTCAATGCAGCCGCTTCTTTTGCCGTTTCTTCCTTTTCCGTTGCGTCTGTTTCTTTTTTATCAACCGTTTCTGAACCCTTTTCGATTTCTTTATCAGTAGCGGCTTGTTCTTGTTTGGTTTCGCTCTTTTCCACTTCAGCTGTTTTATCCGAAACTTTGGTCTTTGGTTTTGTTACTTCAACTTTTTTCCCGGTTTCTTTTGACGCATCGTTTCCGTCTCGGAATTGATTTATTGTCCAGTAAAGTCCAGCCAGAATGAGAATGAGAATGATCGCTCTTTTTATCATGATGTTTTAGGGGTTAAAATTTCACACACAATTTAAAAGGATTTTTCAAATAAAGCAAAACATTTTTTGTTATTGATAAAATACCGCTTGCAATATACAAAAATAAGCGTACCGTTCGACTGTCTTTTTTAGACCACGCCATGAAAATTATTTTCATTTCAAACCTACCAAACATATTCCCTAGGATATAGGTTGAAGTGAACTTTTTTTGTATCGCAAAATTATAACCCTTATCCTAAATGTGTGGAATTATTGGAATCGCCAAACAACAAGAAGAAGCCTCACTTGAAATCTACGACGGACTTTTGATGCTTCAGCACCGAGGACAAGATGCCGCTGGTATGGTAACCTATGATGGCGAACACTTCCACGAACGAAAAGATAATGGTCTGGTCAAAGATGTCTTTCATACGCGTCATATGAAAGATCTTGCCGGGAAAGTCGCCCTTGGCCATGTTCGTTATCCCACCGCTGGAACCCTCAATGCCAAAGAAGCACAGCCTTTTTTCGTCAACGCGCCTTTTGGTATTTATTTGATACATAATGGGAATTTAACTAATACAGATTCACTTCGAGCCAAAATACAACAACAGTATCACCGACACCTTCGAACCAATTCTGATTCCGAAGTGCTCCTCAATGTTTTTGCCGATAAGATCTATCAGGTTCGAAAAAAAGACGAACAAAAATGCCCGATAGATTCTGTCTTCGAAGCGGCTAAACTCACGATGAATACCGTCACCGGCGCTTATTCGGTTATCACGATTATTGATGAAGTGGGTCTTTTTGCTTTCCGTGACAGAGCCGGAATTCGACCTTTGATCTTGGGGAAAAAATCAACGCCCCTCGGCAATGAATGGATCATCGCTTCAGAAGATGTCGCCATAAAAGCCCTTGGCTATGAAGTAGAACGAGATGTCAAACCCGGCGAGGCTATTCTGATAAAACCTAATGGTGAACTCGTTAGCCGAATTTGTGCTCCTGGCGAGTTACACCCTTGTATTTTTGAATATGTTTACCTTGCCCGACCCGATTCGATGCTGGATAAAATTTCTGTCTACAAGACACAGCTCCGAATGGGCGCCAAATTATCCGAACAGATAAAAGCCTCTGGACTACAAATTGATTCGGTTATTCCTGTCCCCGATTCCAGTCGTCCTGTCGCACTAGAAATTGCCCAAACACTCGGGATTAAATACCGAGAAGGACTTATCAAAAATCGATATGTCGGACGAACCTTCATCATGCCAGGACAGGCCGAGCGGAAAAAGTCGATTCGACAAAAACTCAACCCGATCGAGCTAGAGTTCCGAAATCGAAATGTCTTATTGGTAGACGACTCAATTGTGCGAGGCAATACGATGAAAAAAATCGTTCAGATGTGTCGTCATGTTGGCGCCAAAAATATTTATATAGCGATTGGCGCGCCTCCGGTAGAAAATATTTGTATGTATGGCGTTGATATGCCGACCAAAAGAGAACTCATTGCTTCGGGTCTAAAAATTGCCGAAATCAAAAAAGTGTTGAATATTGACGTGCTTTTTTATCAAACGATTGACGACCTCATCGAAACCGCCAAAGCGGGAAATCCTGATATCGAAAAATTCTGTACCGGCTGTTTTGGAGGTGATTATGTAACCGAAGAGGTTACCCCTGAATTCATCCTCGATATTGAAAACAAAGGACGAGGCGCCACCAAAACCGAAGATTTACCCTTACTTGATATTTAAAAAATCCCTAATCCATGACCTTACTCGAATTCCTCCGACCACTACGCCAACAAAAAAGCACCTTCCTACTGCTCTTGATCCTGCTCACAGGACTTGCGTACATAGGGCTAACCTATCTCCCCGAAACCCAAAAAACAACGGTTTATTTTACGGTGAAACCCCTTGTTCAACCATCGGAAAACCAAGCTATAAATCTCGATCCTATTGAAAGCAGCATGAAAGTCGCTGAAATGATTGCGGGCTGGGCCAAAGACCCTGGATTTAGGCAAGAAGTTCTGGATAATTCAGGGGTTTATGTCGCTCATTTCAAACGAAAACTTACCGCTCGAAAACAAAATCGAACTAATGTTTTCTGGACCATCAAGCTTAGCGGCGAAGAACAAGCCCATCAGGCGGTTGTCACCGAGTCCCTTATCCAGACATTCAATGAACGATTCAAAGATTTTAATACGCAGAGTGCGTTTCCTTTCGCGATAACCACGCCGTCTACCTTCGTGGAAACACAAACGATTCCCCAAAGCTGGATCGCCCTTATCGCTTTATTTATCGGAAGCATGCTGTCGCTCGTTGGGATTTATGGGGCTACGGGTCTCCGAGGACGCGTCAACTTCTATCATCAGATAGAAAAAATATTTCCAGAAGCTCCACGATTGAAAATTTCAAAAAAAATTGGAAAACATGATGCCGTTCTCCTCAAAGATTTCCTCTCGACTTTTTTGTCCCCACAATTGATCGGGACTTTCCCGAAAGCGGAAAAGCATTTTCCGGTTATGTTGCCGACGGAAATAGCCATGGATGATGACACACCGATTCTTTTGGTAAAATTAGGCACGACAAGCG
>JALWQU010000143.1 GCA_026982915.1 Candidatus Altimarinota bacterium
TAAGGAATTCGATAAGTAATGTTTATAACAAGCTTCTACAAATAATTATCAAAGAACTTTTTATGATCTTTATACAATTTTTAGTATTAAGCAGGAGTAAACTTTTTGTTTCGTGGGGCCATACTTCGCTCAAGCTGAAAAATAGTTCTACCTATTAAAGCCCTTTCTTTATAAGAAGAAGAACGGAGCTGCAGCAACTTAAGTTTTATTAACTCACTTCTTACTATCTGACCCTGAACAAATCTAGCTATATGCGCATTCGTCCTTTCCTCTATTTGATCTCGCCCTATCATAATCGTTCCCCATTCAACCTTATTCGTTCTTTTATTTTTATAATTTCAAAAATAATTTTCATACTTTCCTCATTCATCGCTTGTTTCTTAAATATTTCTTTCATAATCCTACCTCTATTTTAGATTTAAAAAACAGGATCCAATAAACGCCTAAAAATAAAACATAACGTACCGAATCCCAAAAGAACCATACTAACTCTAAAGTGTGCCAATTACCTCGTCAATATTTTTTTAATAAAAAAATAATAATACTTCATGCCTCCGTTACTAGTACCAAAAACCATGAAATACCGACTCAATGAGTAGGAAATTTCAAGTCCGTTTTCCGAGCAAAAGAATCCAAAAAATTCAAGGCGGAAGAATCCACCGAAGAAGCCGCAAACGCCGATAAAATTGCCCAGCTCAAAGCCGCACTTGGTTAGAAGCCTATCACGGATAAAAAAATTTGGCGATTAAGACCGAAGTATTGTAGAGTGTAACCGAAACTAAATAAAAAAATATGAGTTTTTCGGTTCACACATTCGAAACAAACCCAGAAGGAAACCTAGGTTTTGCCTTTCATCACCGGATATCCGAAGGTCAAAACCTTTATTTTTTAGCGAAATTTGATACCAAAACAACCACAGCCGAAGCACACGCAGAAGCTATTTTTGGCGCTATTGTGGATTACTTTGACAGCCATCCCGGAGAAGAAGCCTACAATCGGTTTGAAAACGGGCTCAAGGCCGCCAACAAAGTCGCTCAAAAAATAACGCCGTCAATCATCAGCGAGGTCGATATTATCGTGACCTTTTTTGATTTCCATCATCTGTACCTCACGCAGGCTGGACGAGCTGAAGCCTATCTCCTTAGAAACGGCAACATGAGTCAGATCTCAGAAGTCCCAGAAGCCAGTGACGACCTTTTTCTGAATGTTCTGAGCGGGCAAGTCGCCATAGACGATATCTTGATGCTCGCGTCACACCGAATCTTGCGAACCATGACCTCCAAACAGCTTTGTAGTAGTTTTGCCCATCCTCATTTTGGAGAAGGTGTCCGGAACTTTAAGCACGATCTGTCGTCTAACTCGGAAGAAGATATTTTGGTGACGGTTATCGGTATCGGCAAAAAAGACGGTATCTCCGCCGCAGGATTTCTCTCAAAGGTCATTGCCAAAAAAGACGCCTTACTAAAACCAAATAAAACCACCGAAACACCCCTCCTCGATACGCCTTTGGATGAAACCGTGACAGAAAACGAGACCATTTTGCGTGATACACCCGACCCTGAAGATGCACCGACCAAGGGCTTTAAACGACCCAGTTTTAACTACAAAATACCCGCCGTTAAGATCAATAAAAACGCCCTTATTATTGCGGCGGTTCTTTTGGGAATCTTTTCAGCCGCGCTGTTTATTAACTCGATTAATTTTGAGTCTGAAGCCGAAGCCCAACTCCGTGAAAAAATCTCTATTGCTAATGAAAACCTAAGACAAGCTGACAGTTTCCTCCTGCAGGGAGACAAGGATTCGGCTAAAGAAAACCTTGCTCGTGCCGAAAAATCAGTACAGGCTATTTTGAGTTCTAAATCAAAATTATTCCGATCGGATGCGCAGTTTATTCTAGCCGATATTCAAAAAAAACAATTACAGGTCGAAAACGCGCACAAAGCTATTCCCAAGCAAGTAGCCGATCTTGGCGCTAAAAATGAAAACTTAGAATCGATAGGATTACTCGAACTTAAAAGTAATCTCTATGTCTATGACTCAAAGAAGCTCCACAAAACTATTCGTAATGTGGTTGAAAAAGCCCTAACCATATCCGAGAATGCGACAATCCTCGCAGCCGCCAGTCGACCAAATCAAAATATGATTTTGTTACTGACTAATGATCCGCAAATTGTAGAGTACAAAGAGGGTCTTTTGACGCCTATGCGGACAACCGATGAAAACTGGAAAAAAGGGATTGATATGAAGACTTATGGACGCTACACCTATGTACTCGATCCAGTAGAAAATCAGATCTGGAAATACGAACGAAAACGAGCCAATTATTCGGGGGCTATCCCTTACAATGAAGGCTCTGACCTGAGCCGAGCGGTTAGTTTTGCCATTGATGGAGCGATCTACATTATCACGGACGAGGGGAAATTACAAAAAATATTCCGAGGTCAAAAACAAAACTACACTTTTCGAGAACTCCCCTCTCAAGAAATGGCGGGGAAAAACCTAAAAATATACACGACTCCAGAGCTAGACTACCTCTACGTACTTGATCCAGAAAATGAACGACTGCTTATATTTGTCAAAGGTGACCAATTTGCCACCTATAAAAAACAAATATTTTATGACCTACCAGATGCACGAGACTTCATCATTGGTAACTCTGGGCAAAAGGTAAACCTTCTTACAAAGGACCAAATATACGAATTTTCGCTTTAATTATCCGTCCCTAGTAAAAATCACCATAATTATTCCTCCCAATTATTCCTCCCTATGACTACCATAAAAATCTGTCACGGACACGCCTGTACCAAAAACCTTGCATCGTACACCTTTGATCGAGCCAAATCAGATCTAGACATAACGGACGCAGAAGGCGGACAAAACCCTAAAAAAAAGGTAAAACTCGAAAAATGTGCTTGTCAGGGACGATGTAAAAAAGGGCCTATCGTCGTCGTCGAACGAAATGGACGACCAAGTCATCATGAATACACAAACCCTATTGAAATGGGTAAAATCATCAAACAAATCAAAAAATAAGGCCTTATGAATCTTCAAAGTTTCTTTCATCCAAAATCTATCGCGGTTATTGGGGCCTCTGACAATCCTGATAAACTAGGACATATCATCCTCCAAAATCTACTAGAATCGAACTTTCAGGGGCAACTCTACGCCGTGAACCCAAAACACGATAAAACAACAATCCTCAAAACCCCTTGTGTCGCAAATTTATCAGGCATAAAGGAAGCTATTGATATCGCCATTATCGTTATTCCGGGAAAATTCGTCGAATCTATTATTGACGAAGCAATTATCAACAAAACCAAGAACTGTCTTATTATTTCAGCGGGATTCGGAGAGGTTGGCAATCGATCGCTGGAAACAACGATCAAGGTAAAATGCCAAAAAAATAATATTAATCTTCTTGGCCCCAACTGTCTTGGCGCCATATTTCCTTATGCCAACTGTAACGCTAGTTTTGCCGATGGATTCCCGCAAAAAGGGAACATTTGTTTTATTAGTCAGTCAGGCGCTTTTTGTACCGCAACCCTCGACTGGGCTAATGAAAAAAATATTGGATTCTCTCATTTTATTTCGCTCGGGAATAAAGCCGGTATCACCGAAATCGATATCCTTGAAAATCTCGCAAACGATCCCCAAGTTGATATTTTTGCGTTCTATTTGGAATCGGTTGAAAACGGACAAAAGTTTCTCGAACAGATTGAAAAAATCGCCCCCCATAAGACAATTATCATCCTTGAACCCGGCAAATCACAAAAAGCTATTATCGCTAGTAGCTCACACACCGGAAGCCTTGCGCCTGATGCCAGCGTCATCACCTCGGCCTATCGATCATCGGGCGCTATTCAGGTCGAATCAATGCGAGAAATGTTTCATATCTTGGAGCTTATTTCCCTTGCTCAAAAAAATGGTCCCAAGAATTTGGGCAAGAATATCGCCATCCTGACAAACGCGGGTGGTGTCGGCGTTTTAGCCTCGGATCTTTCGGAAGAAGACTGCCTAAACCTCGTGGACATAGCGCCTGATCAACAAGAAAAACTAAAAGCCATTTTACCCGATGAAGCCGTCGTCACCAACCCCATTGATATTATTGG
>JALWQU010000144.1 GCA_026982915.1 Candidatus Altimarinota bacterium
GGGATTATGGATGGTAATCTTGAAAAAATTGTTGAGGCTTTGGCGTTAGAAGAACAAAAATTTTTGATCGAAAAAACATGAGTGCCTTTTCCGGAAAAGCCTGGGGAAAAGCTTCTACCCTGAAAAATATGGATCAGGTGATGTCGTGTTTGCTGGATCGAAGGGATTTAGTCACGCATGAAGTGATTACGGCTTTTTTGCATCCGAAGATTCAGGATTTACACGATCCGTTTCTGATGCATTCCATGGATAAGGCGGTGGCACGAATCCTTTTGGCGATTGAAAATCAGGAGAAAATAATGGTCTATGGGGATTTTGATGCGGATGGGATTACCTCAACCGTTATACTCGTGGACGGACTAAAAAAACTAGGCGCCTTGGTTTCCTATCGTATTCCGGATAGAAATACCGATGGACACGGTCTTAAGGATTACATTTTAGAAGAAATTGCGGACAAAGGCGTGTCGCTCGTTATTTCTTGTGATTGTGGTATTAATGACAAAAAACAAGTAGAAAAAGCGGTTTCTTTGGGTATGGAAGTGATTATCTCCGATCACCATGATCCTGAACGAGAAAATTTCCCTGATCAGGCGTTAGCGGTTCTGAATCCGCATTGTGATCATTGTAATTATCCGACGAAAAACCTTTCGGGTGCGGGAATTGCGTTTAAAATAGTAACAGCCTTGGTACAAGAAACTTTTGAAGATCCACAGGCTCTTAGTCGGTTTCTTACGCCTTATCTGGAGATTGCGGCTATTGGGTTGATAGCTGATTGTATCCCTTTATTAGGAGAAGCCAGAACCATAACCCGTTTTGGGCTTACGAAAATGAAGCAGACGAGCTGGGAAGGGCTTGATAAGCTTTTTGAAAAAAACAGTATCGATCCGCAAAATATTGATGCGGAGACGATTGGATTTTATGTAGCGCCTCGTTTGAATGCGGCTTCCAGATTAGGAGATGTGATGCGATCGGCGGCTCTTTTTCTCGGTAATTCAGACCAGCATTACGAACGGTTGACTTACTTGGAATCACTCAATAATAAGCGTCGAGTTTTGACCGAACAGCATATTAAATCAGCGGAGTCCAAAATTGAACCGTCAGCCCCGTGTCAGTTTTTATCGGATAAAGATTGGACCATTGGTATCTTAGGACTCATGGGGTCTTCACTTTCAGAAACCTGGAATTGTCCTATTTTTGCCGGGAAAGAGCGCGCGGATGGTATTGGATGTTTTAGTGCTCGTGCTCCAGAGGGATCTTCGATTATTCAGGGGCTTCGGCATTGTGATAAAAACCTTTTTTTAGGTTTTGGAGGGCATAATGGAGCGGGTGGTTTTCAGGCGAAAATAGAAAATTTAAAGACTATAAAGACACAGCTTTGTGATTATTATGCGAAAACACCGCCAAAGGAAGTTCTGGTAAATATTGAGGCTTTTGTAGATCCCTCAATTATTAATTTTGAACTAACCGATTTTTTAAATTTATTAGGACCTTTTGGTATGGGGAATCCAGCACCTAATTTAGGACTTTTAGGGATAAAAATAATGGATAAAAAATTTCTTGGTAAAAAAGAAGATCATATACGACTTGTTGGATCGGTGGGGGATAAGGAATTTTCATTTATTGGTTTTTTTATGGGACATTTTGCGTCTCGTATAAAAATAGGTGAGCCGTATGATATCGTCTTTACGCTAGCGGAAAATTATTGGCAGGGTGCTCGACGGTTGCAGCTGAAGTTAGTGGATTTGCGCCTATCTAGGTAGACTTTTTAAATATATTACGATAAAGTTTAACCATACTTACTAATCATTATTTACCATGGGATCACTTATTATGACGGTGTTGGGAATTATTGGGTTTATTTGTCTTATTTCCCTTCGACAAATTAATCAATATCAACGAGGAGTTATGTTTACTCTCGGGAAATTTACGGGTATCAAGCAACCCGGTTGGCGGTTAGTTATTCCTATTTTTCAGGCTATGTCAAAGGTTGATATTCGAACGAAGGCCGTGGATGTGCCAGATCAAGAAGCCATTACCAAGGATAATATTCCCGTACGAATTAATGCCGTAGTGTATTACAAGATTCAAGATGCGGGGAAAGCTATTTTGGAAGTTGAGAATTATTTCTGGGCCACTTCACAAGTAGCACAAACGACGATGCGTAATGCTGTTGGAGAAGTAACACTGGACGCTCTTTTACAAAAAAGAGCGGAAATTGCCGATCGAATTAAAGTGGCAGTGGATACGACGACAGATCCATGGGGGATTGATGTTGAGTCGGTCGAACTAAAAGATGTCATCATTCCTGAAAATTTAAAGCGAACTATCTCCAAAGAAGCCGAAGCCGAACGAGAAAAAAGAGCCGTTATCATCAAGGCAGACGGAGATCGTATTGCAGCGGATAATCTCGCCCTTGCGGCAAAAACTCTAGGGACAACCCCTGGGGCAATGCACCTACGAACTTTACAAGCTATTAATGATCTTTCTTCTGATCAATCCAATACAACGATCTGGATGATTCCAACAGAAGTTTTAGACGCGATGAAAGGATTTGGGAAAAAGATGAATCCTTAATCATTTGACAAAGCCTTATCGAAAACTAGAATCGGTTAGTATTTTTACCTTTTTATCGTTTAATTTACCATAGCAGGGCACTTCAAAGGCGGTCGGAAACGTTTTAACCAGCGTAGTAGAATTCCTCGAGTATGGATAAACGAGCGAATTCGTGCCAAAGAAGTTCGTCTTGTTGACGAACAGGGAGAGTTGTTAGGGGTTATGCCTACGGCGGAAGCCTTAGTAAAGGCTAAGGAGCGAGAGCTTGATCTTGTTGAGATCTCTCCGAAAGCAAAGCCACCCGTTTGTAAGATTATCGATTATGGTAAATATCAATACGAACAGAAGAAAAAGGAGCGAGTACAGCGAAATGCTTCGAAAGGACATGAAATGAAAGGTATTCGGTTGAGCTTTCGTATCGGTCCAGGAGATCTGGAGCGACAACGAAAACACGCGGAAGAATTTCTCACCACGGGTCATCCTGTCCGAATTCAACTCATTATGAAAGGACGAGAAAAAGCCCATAAAAATTTAGCCTTTGACAAAATAAAAGAATTTATTAAGTTGCTTGGGGAGTTTGGGACCCTTGATCAAATGCCAAAGCTAGGAGGCTTTCAAATCGTTGCTATTATGAAACCGATTGGTGGCAAAAAATAACCCATGAAATACTGATAATTTAAAAAAATAACCATGAAGCAAAAATCTCACTCAGGAACGAAAAAACGAACACGAGTAACCGGGTCTGGAAAACTAATGTTCCAAAAATCATGTAAACGACATCTCTTGTCTTCCAAGAGTAAGCGTCAAAAGAAAGCCTCGACAGGTGGTGTTTTAGCCCCATCGGGACACTTGAAGCGACTAGCTCGATTGCTTAATATTTCAAAATAGTTAAACTTTATTTATTACTAATTAAACTACACCATGGTACGAATCAAAGGCGGTGTTGCCTCACGAAATCGACATAAGAAAATCCGAAAAGCCACAAAAGGTTATAAAGGAAAACGACATACGACCTTTAAAAATGCTATGCAGGCTTACATGAAAGCGGGTAAAAATGCCTATGTTGGACGAAAACAAAAGAAACGAGATTTTCGACGGTTATGGATTGCACGAATTTCTGCGGCCTTGCGTATGAATGGTGATCGATACTCTGAGATGAAAAATAAATGGTTACACGCTCGAATGGAGATTGATCGAAAAAATCTTTCAGAACTAGCGGTTAATTATCCTGATATTTTTGCCAAGGTGGTAGAATTAGGAAGGAAAACTAAGAAATTGGCATAAGCTGAGACTGGCTTTAATATAAAAGAAAAGCGATCTGTGATGGTCGTTTTTTTCTTGTCTTTAAATTATTAAAAAGATATAATATAAAAAATTAATAATTTAAATTAATAATGAGTCAGGTGATTTCGTTTTCAGCGACCGATGAAAACACTCTATTCTTGAAGCGTTCACGAGTAAAAAATCGATCGAGCCTTATAAATAAGGCCTTGGATTTTATGAGGAAAGAACAACTGAGAAGCAGTTTAGAGGCTATGGG
>JALWQU010000145.1 GCA_026982915.1 Candidatus Altimarinota bacterium
AAGTTATTCATTTCGGAGCGATAGCAGAGAAATTCCTTTTAGCCCCTCCCCCATTATTATAAAGAAAAAAAATAAATTTTCATTCCTTATTTTAAAAATCTCTCTGCAAATCATTAAATTGTAAAAAAATGATTACACATAACACTTAACAATATACGGAACTTTTTTTAAATTTTCAAAGAAAATGAATTATTTAGAAATATTTGAGTTTTTCGCTAAAAATAAACATAATATGAAACGATGATTCTAGACTTCCCGGCTCGACTCAGAGCCCTTAAAATTTTACTCATAATTACTTGTGGCATCCTTGCCAGTCGTCTTTTCCAATTGCAAGTTTTGGAGTATGATGTTTATTTTGCGGAAGCCAAAGCCCAACACGAAAAGAAATCAATCCTCCCCGCTAGACGAGGAAAGATCTTGGTGCGAAAAAACAAATCAACCCAAGACATAACGCCTTTAGCGACCAACAACACGCTAAAAATGCTCTACATCGATCCGTTTATCCTGAACTACCCACGCTACAATCCCAATAAACCCCTAAACGAACAAAAACAAGGAAACCCCGCTCTCGCGGCTGAACTTTTGGCACCATTACTCATCAATGCGCACTGTGAGATTATCGAAGGCTGCCATATTGAAACCGATCCCGCGAACCTATCAACTGCGGAACTAACCGCCATAAAAGCCTACCAAAAAACACTTCAAGAAAAATTTGAGAAAAAAGAACGAACACGTGTCATCATTGAAAGCGAGGTATCCGCTTCTCGCATACTGGAAATTGAAAGCTGGAAACTTTCGGGCATTTGGTTCGAAAAACAGACCATGCTTGCCGACCCAACGAGAATCGTAGACCCCAAACAAACCGCTAAAAAATTATCAAAACTTTTGAGCCTAAAGGAAAAAACCTTGGTACAACTTTTATCAAGACGCCCTAAACGGTACGAGAAAATAACCAATAAAATTGTCCCAGAAGTCTCTGACGCTATTTTAAAACTAAAACAAAACCCTACTTATCGTGATATCCTTCGTGGCATCGTCCTAAAAGACGAACACTGGCGATACTACCCAGAAAAAAAACTTGCCGCACAAGTCCTTGGGTTTACCGACTCGCAAGGGGTTGGTCAATACGGTATTGAGGGATACTTTAACCATGAACTAAAAGGGGAAACGGGATTTATCAATGGAGCGACTAATATCCGAGGTCAACGGATTCTTTCTAATAATGGATCGAGTATCACACAGGCAAAAGATGGCGCCGATATTCTCATCTCTATCGATAGAATTATCCAGAATGAAGTTGAGAAAATACTCGAAAAAGATCTCAAACGGTTTGAGGCAGACGCCGGACAAATCATTATCATAGAACCCAAAACCGGTAAAATACTCGCTATGGTCCACGCCCCTTCCTTTGATCCTAATAATTTTGGAGAAGCCTATGCTCGTTATGAAGTCCCCGCTGAGCAGGAACAAACCGATCGACAAGACGAAAACTTTAATCGACGAATTCCCCTCTTGGTTGATAAAGGCCATTATTATCGGTACTTCAATACTTGGGGTCCCACCGTCTTTCGGAATAAAATTGTCAGTGATATTTATGAACCTGGATCTGTTATGAAGGCTATTACCATGGCGGCCGCCATTAACACCGATGAAGTGAGCCCTGATACCATTTATGACGACACAGGACCTATTGAGGTGGAAGGATTTTTAATTCGTAATTCCGATAAGACCTACGCAGGACCGACCTCTATGGTCTCGGTTATTAACCGATCGCTTAATACCGGAATCGCTTTTATCACCCGTAAAATGGGACGAACGCTTTGGTATGATTACATTAAGAAGTTTGGATTTGGAGAGATAACCGATATTCCTCTTGATGGAGAACTGGCAGGAAAGGTTAAATTTGGACAGGATTGGGCTGAATCCGAGCTTATTACCAGTGGATTTGGTCAGGGTATTTCCGTCACGCCACTACAGATGGCTATGGCTTTTTCAGTGCTCGCCAATGGTGGTTACCTCATGAAGCCTATTCTGGTGGAAGAAATTAGAGCGCCCGGAAAACCGGTTAAATACAATTACCCCGAATCCATAAGACGCATCATTTCTGATTCAACCTACAATAAAATAAAATCAATGCTTTTGAACTCCGTGGATCACGGTGTTGCTCGTGCCGCTCAGGTAAAGGGGTATCGTGTCATGG
The DNA here is from genome assembly GCA_026982915.1 of Candidatus Altimarinota bacterium. Classification (GTDB taxonomy): domain Bacteria; phylum Patescibacteriota; class Gracilibacteria; order UBA4473; family UBA4473; genus JALWQU01. The sequence continues at coordinate 2,201 of JALWQU010000145.1, forward strand.
GGAAAACCGGAACTTCGCAAACTTACCGTAACGGAAAAGCTCTAGAGGGATTAGGTACCACGATTACGAGCTTTGCTGGATTTGGACCTTTTCGTGAACCAAAATTTGTTATTTTGGTGAAATATGACTACCCAAAAGCCTCTCAATGGGGTTCTGAAACCGCCGCCGTTACTTTTCAACAAGTAGCCGAATTTCTTTTTGATTATTTTGAAATCCCACCTGATCGATAGGATTTATAAAAAAATATTCGTTGAAATTTTATCAAAAATACTATAATTTCTTGATCAGTTGGATTTATCAGCCTTTCCCTAATCAATGAGTGCTCTTGAAAAAAACACCCTAGCACCACTCGAAGACCTGGTCTATTCGGCGGGGACTCTTTTTAGCGAGTCAGAACAAAAATGGCACCTCGATCAAATAAAGGATGGGAAAACGGATGCAGAAAAAATAAAGTTTTACATCTGGGCCGCCCAACAACGAGAACTGATTCTGGAAAACGCCCCTCCTGAAAAACGAGACGAAATCCTCCAACGCATAAACCAGCTCCTCAATACTTCTTCGGGAAGCCAACGAGAATGGCACAAAGGAAAACCTCTTCGGCAAATGAAAGAAGCGGTTTTGCAGTTTCGGAAAAACCAACAACTTGTCGCCGAAAAAACACGCAAACTGCGGAATCTTCCCGCCGGATTTGAGACCAAAATATGGGAACGGTTTATGGCTCGTTTTGAAAATGAAACATCGGGTAACCTTCTCGACGAAAAAACCATGTTAAATTTCAAACAATCAATTGAAAACACCTTTAACCATCTGGCTAAAGTCCTCGACATGCAAGAAAAAATAAAGGCTAAAATAAACGCTGAAAAATACTTTAACCTCAAATCAACCGAAACCAGTAGCTCTGAAAAAGCACGCCTCAGCGCTATTCTACAAACACAAATATTTGATTGGCTTGAAGCCGGAACCCATTTGCGAGATTGGCGTGGTGGGCTCGATAAACTCTTAAATAAACAACTCCCGAAAAATTTGAAAGCCTTTAAAGAAAATTACAGTCAGGTTTTTACACCAGAGTTCTGGAAGAGCATCACCGCGTTTAATCCGGTTGAAATGCCCAATTTCATTAGCGCTTTTAATTTCCAAACCGAGGCAGATTTTATCACCAAAATGTCTTTATCCGATCTCAAAAAAATGCCTAAGAAAATAAAGAAGGCCCTTATTCATGATGCCAATGAGACCTTATCAGAATTTTTTTCAAAAGATGAAAAATCAAAACTAAAGAGCGAAATGAAGTCCTTATCCGAGAAAAACCCAGAAAAGCTGGTAAAAAAGGTCATGGCTATCCAGAAACAACAAGAAAAAAAACGGATTCGTGCCGAATCAGACCTTTCTCGCATAAAACAACTTTATTATGACAAGGATACCAAAAGTGCCAATGCCGAGCTTAAAATTCTTAAAAATAAATACGGACCGAATATCCTAAAAGCGCTTATGGAGGATAGATTCGAATCCCTCATAGCGTTAAAAATGATGCGAATAAAGAGCCTGGAGAAACAACTCAAACAAAGTGATAATAAAAAACAAAAAATACACCTCCAAAAACAATTATCCGAGTTATGCCAGAATAAAAAAGATGCTTGCTATGTCGACATTTCCAAGGAAGAACGAACCGAGCGTATCAACGCGATAGAAATAGAAGTAAAACTGGCACGATCGAGTGGCAATCTTTCAAAAGCAAAATCCCTTGCCCGACACCTCCACG
>JALWQU010000146.1 GCA_026982915.1 Candidatus Altimarinota bacterium
CTAAAACATCTTTTCGAACAATGTCGTCATTTCCCTGGAGAATTTTAGAATGCGACAGCTTGTTTTTCTCTTTTGAAGTGTCAATTTTTGAACTATCAACCATCTCCGATTTTTTGGAGATTTGAGCCGATTTAAACAATTCGTGTGTTTGAAATTTTTTTAAATGCCTTGGTGAAATGATTTTTTGCATCGGTAAACAGGAATTCATCGCGTGAGCAAATTCATCTTTGGAATTTGATTTTTTCTTCGTTTTAGCACTTTTTGGATTTTTTTTGTCCGTGTTTTCCACCGGTTTTTTAGAGCTTTGGACCTTTGGATCTGTTTTTTTATTTGCCGTAACACTTTTGGCCGTAACATCTACGGGCAATTTAAATCTTTTATTTTTACTTTGTCGAGCCTTGATCGATTTGTCTTTTTCTTCCTTGTTTTTGATTTCTAAAAGGTTCAACAAAGTCCCAGAAAGCTTCATTTTTTCACACCAGCCAAGGTATTTACTATAGATGCTGCCAGAGTTGCGTTGGACTGAGCTATGGATTGCAAAAGTGTTCCGGCGATATTGGGTGATAAATTCATCAAGGCATCCACAAGCACTGTAATGGGAATCTTGGAATTGGCCAGAATTTTACCCATTTTCGTTGGGTCACTGTTACTTATCCATTGATCGAGCGTTTTTATTCTGTATTGATAACTCTGATAGGCCTCTTGCTCTTGTTTGAATTTTTTTATCTCAGACTGTATTTTGTTTTGAGACAAAGCTAAGGAATTTTGCAGAGCTTTCAAATTTTTTTCTTCTTCCTCTATTTTGATTTTCTTTGCGTTTAAGGATGCAGCTTGGGTGTCAAGAACCTTTTGAAAAGCGTTAAGCCTTGTTTCCAAAAGTTTTTGATAAGGCATAACCCTTAAAGATGTGTATTTCACTGATTTTCCGAGAAGAGGTACTTTTTTAATGATCGAAGCCGTGTAACTCTTCAAGTCGGAAAAAGGTTTAACCCCATATAAACTTAGCCTGTTTGTTTCAAAATACAGGTATCCTCCAAAGAATATGATGAATATCACGACAAAAAGAACGAGAAAAACGATGAAAAACATCAACCCCTTTTTCTTTTTTGCCACAAAAATACCTCCTCATATGATTTTTCAATTTTAACGGTGGAATATCCTATCGATTTCACCCAATTTTTCAAAACCCGGCACATTTTATCGACGTGTATTTTTCCATCTTAACCAGAGAGAGAATTGATATGTGTTTTGTTAACTTGACATATTGTGATTTGTCTGGTATCATATTCTTGGTTGTTAGCCGGGGTGGCGGAATTGGCAGACGCAACGGACTTAAAATCCGTTGAGGGTTATCCCTCGTGTCGGTTCGAGTCCGATCCCCGGCACCAACAAACTCGGTGCGGGGTGGAGCAGGCTGGTAGCTCGTTGGGCTCATAACCCAAAGGTCGGTGGTTCAAATCCATCCCCCGCTACCAGATTTTTTGTTTTGTGGCGGCGTAGCTCAGTTGGCTAGAGCATACGGTTCATACCCGTAGTGTCCTGGGTTCGACCCCCAGCGCCGCTACTGATTTTTTTACAATTTTCAAATGTCACGGAACGACAGTTTTCTAAAAAATAGGTGTATTTTCAGGAATTTCTGTTTTTTGCGATCTTTTTCAATTTGTCTATCAATCCTTCTTTATGGTCAATGAATTCGAAAAATCTTTTTTTATCAAGCACAAGAACGACAGAATCTTCTTTAACAATGGATGGATCGAGATAATTTTTTGCATTCATCTGTTCAAAATGGTCCGTAAAAATGGTTTTCATATCCACCAAAATATCGTTTCCTTTCACTTTGAATCCGTTTTTTCTTGTTTCGAAAAGCGTCTTCCAGATATTTTTTGATTTCAAAGTGTAATCATTTAACATTTCTTTGTTGAACCATCGAGGAATGGTTTTTTTGGTTTGGAGAAAATAGTCTTTAAATATCTCTCTTCCGATTCTCAAAGCATCATATTTGATCAAAAGTTCACCATCTAATTTGTGTGCCATGCGCCAAGAAAAGTCTTTTAAAAGTTCATCGTTAAGTCCCTTGACGGTCTCAGAGTAGTAACTATCCATTTCCTCTCTTCTCTTTTTATCGAAGGTTATTTTCATTTCCAGATAATAAATTCTTCTTATAATTTGAGAATTTGCATCAAAATTGGCGTTGAGTGTTGAAATAACGCAAGGATGTGTGTTATCTAAGGTGTTGGACAGTTCTTTTATAAATCCTTCTCCTTTCGTGGAAAAATCCGATCCAGAGCTAAAATACTGTTTCTTCATTTCATCTATCAGCAATGGGAAAACCTCGCCGGAATAAAAATAATTTCGAATATCAGAGGGCTTTATAGGAGCTTCAAACGTAAATAGTCTTTGGTTGGTTAGCACGCTTAAAAATTCAAGAAGATGCGTTTTTCCAGTGTACGATCTACCAGCTATTACCAAGAATACGGGAATATCAGCCCTGACAGATTTGCTACCTTTTTCCTCAATGTGAATTTCTCTCAATTTCCAAATATATGGAGAAACGAAAGTGTACAATATTGCTTCGAACACTCTCTGTTGGGTAAAAATCTTTTCTTCTTTGCTACCGATTGTAAAAATTTTATACGCATTTATGAATCTTTCCAGCTTATCCAAAAAGAACGCTATTTTTTTCGTATCATCAATTTTCTTTGAGTAAAGGTATCCATCTGTTCTGTAGAGTAAATTATCGGTTCCGCATTTTATGCCAACTTTTGCTTCCGTTTCCTTGGCTTTTGAGGATTGGTTGAAAGTGTCCATGAATATGGGTTTTCTTTTTGCAAGTTCGTTTGGGCTTATCAAAACAACCCTCTCTTTTGATTTTTTCGTTATCTTATGAAAAATTTCTTTGATCGTCTTGAATTTGCGATTTTTTATGTCAAGATTTATTTTTTCTTCATCCAGTACAGGTGTTAGCTCTTTTAGAGCGTCGGATGATATCACAAAAGCTTCTTGTTTTTTAATCATATCAGAGAGGATCTCGAATTTACCGTTTGCCGTTACCAAATTTACCGTCATTGGTTCTTTGGACTTTTTTAACCTTTCTGGAACGTAGTCTAAAGTTTGCTCGTATATTTCTTCAAATCGATCTTCAAAGATTTTAAACAAAGAAGAGTTGTAGTCTTGATCGTACACGATGAGTTCCTCAAACTGCTTTTTGTTTGACAAAGCGCTACCCGTTAAATTGGCTGAGCCAACCATAACCCTTTTCCTGTTTCCCTTGCTGAGTATGAATATTTTTGAGTGTATCATTTGCCCAATGCGTGCATAACGTATTTCTATTTCTGATTTGGCAATTTTTTCAAGGGTATCTTTATCAAGCTGTTTGAAAAAATCCGCGGTACTATCCGGATTGATCTGTTTATCCAAATTGTTTAAAATGTCGTTGTCTTCGATTCCAATTATCAATATAACTTTTTTGAAATTTTTGGTGAGATCAAAAAAAGCTTTTGGTGATGAAACAAAGGTTACAGCTCGCAACTCTTCAAAATTTTCAACGAGTTCTTTGAAGTCGCCATCAAATTTTTTATCATTAAATACGATGTTAAGGTATCTCACATGGGTTTCCATTTCATCGAAGAGATTCAATGAATTTTCCACATTTTACATCTCCCCTCAGTGAAATTCACCTTTCCCAGCTTTGTAGATTTTAAACAAGATAGACTCTTTTTTGAGAGTATACCGCTAATTTAGTCAAAATAAAAACCGTGTTTGTCCAATCTGTCCGAAATGAATCTTATTTCCTGTAGATTTTTATTTTGACTCATCGACTCGCTTTCGTGTAGATTTTTTATGAGTCAACGCGGATACTTGACAAACATATGGGAAATAGCGTAAAATTCGAGATGGAAATGAAAATTGGTGTGGGGTCGTAGCGCAGTTGGGAGCGCGCTTGCATGGCA
>JALWQU010000147.1 GCA_026982915.1 Candidatus Altimarinota bacterium
GTTAACCTTCCCCGAAACAATCGATTTAGGAATTTGAACCTGTTTGAATTTCGGTAAGTTGCCCCAAGTTTCTTCCCAAATGGTCTTCTCTTTTGATTGAATCGTTAAGGTCGATGATTCAATGTTTTCGGCAAAAGGAAAGGTTAGATTAATTGCCGTTGAATTCCGGTAATTAATAACTTTATCGATCATAGGCACTTTTGACGAGGTGAGTCTTTCTCGATCAAAAATAATTGGTAATTTTTTTTCAGCCATATTACCGTGTTCATCCACGGCTTTAATCCTTAGAAAATGTCGCCCAATTTTCCCCGCCGCAACAAAGGAAGCCGTATAGGGTTTCTCGGTCTGTAAAATCAGTGGCTTATCGTCTAAAAACAGTTCAACAGACCGCACCGAAGAAGCTATATCCGTGACAGAGGCCAAAACACCAATCTCCGCATTAATCGGAATATGCTGATTTCCAACCGGCCCCATAAAAATAATAAGAGGGCCTTCTGTATCGGGGGCAATTCTAACCGTTATTTTTTCTCGTTTATAGTTAAGGAGACGATCAATCGCCACCACTTCAATGGTATGAATTGATCCTAGTTTTGCCGTCTTTGGCAGGGTTAAGTTTAGGTGATAAGGGGCTCTTTGTTTTTCACCGATAAGCTGATCATCAAAATAAAACTCAACGACTTTTATCCCGAATTTAGCTGACACAGAAGTTCTGATATCAATACTACCGGGCGCAATAAATCCTTGATTTTGAGGGGCTATAATCGTCAGTTTTGGCGGATTTTTTTGCGTAAATTTATTATGAACATCATCCTGATTAGAAAATAATGAAAATCGACGACTTGGGTCTCGGCTAATAAGCGGATCTTCCGGTTCTAAAATATCAAGTTCCTCTGTCTCATCCCAAATAGTTCCCAAACTTGTGGCAAATTTAGCATGCGTTTTCAGCCATTCGGTTACTGGATTTTGCCAATTGGCTAAATCGGGACGAATAGATTTCAAAGACAGCACTGGTTTTCTTATTTTTGCGAACTCAGGTGTGTATCTAGTCGCTTTTCGTCCTGATATCTTATCAATTTCAATCTCCTCAACAGAATCATCTAAATCGGTGGGCATATTTATCTCCGCAAAATATTCATCAATTTTTAGTGATTCAGGGGTTTTATCCGTAGCGAGTTTTCCCGAAAACTTATTAACCGTTTTAACCGTTAGCGGTTTTGGCTCATTATAAAGTTTTTTGGGATCAGCACCTTTTTTGACTAAAATTTCATGCGCGCCTTCCATGAATTTTTTCCAGATCGGGGCTGCCACCGTCATCCCAGTGGCTCCAGACCGCATCGGTTTCCCTTTGTTATTACCGACCCAAACACCGGTTACCAAATGAGGCGTAAATCCGATAGTCCAGGAATCGCCAGGGGTCAGAATAAACTGTTGATTGGTCTCACTTTCTGGTTCATCCGGATTGAAGTTTGGATTTTTGGCCCGTCTATTAGAGGTTCCTGTTTTGGCCCCATTATTGTATTTAGAAAGCTGTAATAACTTATTCCAATCAAACCCATCCGTTGTTGGACGCGTTGATTCATCCGTCAAAATATGACGAACAGAAGCCGCTATTTGTGGATCAATCCCCTCTTTTTTATGGGAAGCAAAATCAGCCTTTTCTAAAATAATCCCTCTTGAGTCTCGAATTTCTAAAATAGAGGTTGGAGTATAATAACTTCCATCCCCCGCAAAAACCTGATACGCACTAATATGCTTCAAAGGTTCTACCTCAGCCACCCCCAACCCAAGACTTAAACCATAACTCTGTGCAGGTTTATCAAGCTCAATACCTACTTTTTCCAAAAATTTACCCACCATATCAAGACCTGCCAAATAAGTCATTTTTACCGCTGGCACATTAAGGCTCGCGTTTAACGATTTTCGGGCAGAAACGGGCCCTCGGAACTTACCATCAAAATTCTTCGGACGATAATTCCCACCAAAATCTGTTTCCACATCCCATAAAACACTGGCTGGTGCATATCCCTGCATAAAAGCCGCCGCATAAACAAACGGTTTAAAACTAGACCCAGGTTGTCGTTTTGAGGTTAAAATATCAACCTGCCCATCATTATCCGTGTCATTGAAGTCTTTTCCTCCAATGTAACTTAAGATTTCTCCTGTTTCATTCTTTATCGCGAGTAACGCAACATTTGATGCCCCATAAGTATCCTCATAGTGCTCTGATTTTGTCTCAATAGTGGATTCTGCCAAAGACTGTAAATCAGGATCAATAGTCGTAAAAATTTGCAATCCACCCTGTCTCAGGAAATCTTTCCCGTATTTATTCTCAAGCGATGTCATGATATAAAAAACAAAATGAGGCGCAACAATATCCCCTTGAGCCCGCTTAAATTCCAGATCTTTAGCATTTCCAAAAGCTCCTGAAAATTCCTTAAAACTAATCATCTTTAAATCCAGCATTCGTTTTAATACAATATCTTTTCGTCCCTTAACCCAAGAACGCTCCCCGGTCGTCTTATCAAGCTCATAATGCCCCATTAACAAAGCTCTATTGGATCCATAGGGATTGAACCGACCAGGCGCTTGAGGTAGTCCTGCCAAAATTGAAGCCTCTGAAAGCGTAAGATCTCTAGCTGATTTCCCAAAGAAAGTTCGAGCCGCTGACTCAACCCCATGAGCATTACTACCGTAAGAAATTTTATTGAGGTATAACTCCAAAATATCATCTTTTGAATAATACCACTCCATTTTCACCGCCAGCAGTAATTCTTTAAACTTCCGAGTGAAGGTTTTTTCTCGAGTCAGAAATGTATTTTTGACTAATTGTTGCGTGATCGTTGATCCTCCCCGTGCCTTCTTTAGGCCTACTTGACCAAGAACTGCGTTAATTAAGCCCTTAACATCAAATCCAAAATGACTATAAAAACGACTATCCTCAACCGCTAGAGTCGCCTTGATCATCCAAGGTGATATTTCGGATAGTTCCAAGTAATCACGATTTTCGTCTCCATGAATAACATACAAAATATTTTCGGTTAAATCCGCATTAGGATCGTTTTTAAGTTTTTCTAAGGCTTCTCGATCATAAATAATCGTTGATTCTGAAAAATGCAGCTGTGTCGCGTCTCGTACATCCGGCAGAAAAAAGTAACCATAACCAAAAAGAAAAGCGCCTAATAAGATGATACTAACCAAAAATAATCGAAACCAGGGTGTTTTTTTTGTTTTTTTTCTCGTAAACCTATCTTTTAGGCGAGCCCAAAGACTTCGTTTTCGTCTAAATCGTGTTATTTTCATCTCCCTAATTTTTAGGGGAAATTCATATTTTCGCAAGATTTATTGAGGAAGACGAAGTAAAATTAGACCATAAACCCTTTCACCTTTTCCCTCGCCACTCGATCGATTTCCAGTATTTGCTCAAAACTATCAACCGATACATACTTCGTGGTATGAATAATTTTTTCTAGTCCTTCAAAAATATCAATAAATTGAATCTTATTCGCTAAAAAGGCCGAGACTAAAATCTCCTTTGCCGCATTAAAAACAATCGGAAAATTCTCCATCTGGTCCGCACAAATATCCAGTAACTGCAAGGTGGTAAAAGTCGCCTTATCCGGTTCAGCAAAAGATAAATTCAGATTCTTAAAATCCTGCCGTGGCAAATGATAATCCATTTTATCAGGATAATTCAGTGCCATACCAATCGGTAATGCCATATTGGGCGGGGCTAATTGTGCCAAAACCGAACTATCGGCAAACTCTACCATTGAATGCACAATCGATTCTCGATGAATCACGATTTCAATCTGATCTTTCGTCGCCCCAAAAAGATGCATCGCCTCAAACAACTCCAAGCATTTATTGGCCAGCCTCG
>JALWQU010000148.1 GCA_026982915.1 Candidatus Altimarinota bacterium
TTATTTAATCATTAAAAAAGTGCTAGTAATTTTTAAAAAAACCCATATTTTACAATTACATTAATCGTAAATAAGTAATAAAAGATTAATATGTCAGAATTAACGCCTTACGCCAAAGAAAGACAATTATCCCTTCATGAGCAAACTATTCATGAAGAACTAATAAGTCAGTGTTTTTTATTATATGGAAATAAAACACAAACACTCCTTTTACATCTTAAAAATATAAACCTCTCAAGAGAGGAAAAAGAAACAACCTGGCCGTTGTTCGTCGATAAAATAAAAAATCAATTCAAAACTTCGGCTCAAAAAGGGGCTGATGTCTATACCGCTTATCAACAGCTAAAATATGTGCATCAAGAACTAGAACTTCACCGTGATAATAGCTATGGAGACATACTTGGTGAAATCCGAGAAAATTATCGAGCTAAAACAATCGCCTCGATAGAGGAACCTGAAACGATGACAACGAAGAAGGCTGTATCTGAAGCTAAAGCCATAAATAGACAATGTAAAGATTTAGCAGAATTTTCGGATGAAATGGTCATACTTTGGGCCAAAATTCGCCAACAGAATTTATCCTATGAAATACGCAAAGAAGTAGCAGAAATACATAAAGAAGGCATAATCTGTAAGTTTAAAAAACAAACAAAAACCATCAAAACTACGGTGGAATCTGAAGCTGATTATCTAATCGCCAAAAAAGCCTTTTACACCCTTCATATTTGGTATAATAAAATCGGTTATCGGGACGGTCGGAAAGAGCTTCATAAAATAGCTAAATCTTCCCCAGCACAAAGACTAATCGACTCTATTAGAAAAATAGCAACAAGTATTTAACCCACTACTTTTTTATCAATTTTTGTTGGGCGATTCTTTCTGATAAGGTCTGCACTTCGTGATCCTTCAAGACAGGTCTACGAAATGGACTTTTTTTCCACTGTGGTACTTTTTTTAATTCTGTTTGTTTCGACGCTGATGGTTTCAGAGGCACTTCGATAATCTTCCCGACTTTGCCAATCCAAATAGTATCCACCAAGAAATTGGTGGTATTGCCAGCCGTATCTGTCGCAGTAGCGTAAATATCCAGGGGTTTGCCAATGAAGTTTTTTATATTTTGGGGTATTATAAACGCCCGATTTTCTGGCACAAAATCTGTAGCGCCTAGCCAGTGAAGATCTACCTCAAATCGGTCCCCTACTTTTCTATCCACCGGTCCGTGGTACCGCAACCAATCTCCGGGCAAAAAGGCACCATCTCGTCCACTGGCACCGGTTATAAAACCTTTATCCGTATAAACCGTTGGCATATTATCAATAATGATTTTTGGGGAGTTGAGCAGGACAATTCGCTTTCCCTGACTGTTCGAAACCTCAATCGGAAAAACAACCGATTTACGATCGATATACCCCTGTCTTATCTGAAATGATTGACCTGGTTTTTGCATTCCAAATATACCGAGATTACTGTAGTTTATTCGATAATTTTCCAATGGATGTCCCGATGGAGCATGATAGGTAATCCAGTCACCAATACGAAAGACGCCATCTTTTCCGGTAGCACCAGTGAAATAACCTCCCTCATATCGCTTAATACTATAACGACAACTCTGACCACACGTGGTTATTTGTGTTGGTTGTGGTGATGGCAATGGCGTTTCTGGTACTGGATCATCACCATAAAGTCCTTCCCACAAAGGCCCCCACTTGGACTTACAAGCCGCTGATTTTGGAGAAGGCACACAAGCATCATTGGGATCAGTATCCGCCCCGTCAGAAACGCCATCACTATCTCTGTCAAGGATCAGACAAGCCAGTGATAGATTATTGGGAATACACGCATCCGTTGGATTCGGATCGACCGTATCCTTTATTTGATCTCCATCTTGATCTGACTCAATAGTGATAATAAATATTTTTTCAAAACTTCCTGATCCATCATCAACCTTTACACGAATGGAATAAAAAGGATTTGTTGTAAAATCATAAACAGCGTTTGTCTTTAACTGATTGCCCACAATACTAAAACTCGCATTCCCCGTATCACCGATACCAGATACAAGTGAATAAATTTCTGCCGTATGCTCTTGATCATCCTGCATGGTAAAGGTCCCAATCAGTGTACCAATTCGTTGCCCCTCGATTAAAAGATTATTACTGAGAAAAATATCGGTTGGGGGCGTATTAAGATCGTTTATTTGAATCGCAAAAGCCTTCTCAAAATCATTAAATCCATCATTGGTATTAATTCGAATCATGTAAGTCGATTTGGCTTCATAATCAAAGACATCATTGGAAACAAGGGTTGTGCCTATAATTTTAAAAGACGCATTATCGGAGTCACCCTCTCCAGATACGAGCGAATAGGTGTAAGGACCAACAATATCTTCATCTAGTGTTGTAAGGTTTCCGATAAAAGTATTGGGTGGTTCATTTTCATCAATATCAACCGCTGATAACAAAATATCATAAGGAATATTCTGACAAAATTTCCCCGGCTGTACCGTAAAGCTGGCGGAGCCTGAAGGTGATTTTGTTTCTAAAAAGTCATAAAAAGGTGTATCCACTTCAGGCGTAAGGAGATGATTATTTTGAAGACGCAGACCATCATGTTCGACCAGATTATTAAGATTTTTAATACTCAGTGGTATTTCACAGCTTAACTCGTTATCAGAAAGATAGAGATACTCCAAATTTGCCAGCGCTCCAATACTCGGTGGAATCGACCCCGTAAGATTATTACTACTAAGCGAAAGGGTTCTTAGACTTGGACTCAATCCAATGGTATCAGGAATTGAGCCTGAAAAGTTATTATTCCCCAGTAATAGATGCTCTAACTCAGACATAAGTCCAAAAAAATTAGGAATACCGCCATGAATATTATTATTGTTATCAAGCCTTAGCGCTCGTAGGTTTGAAAGATGAACAAGGCTCGAAGGTATTTCTCCCGAAAGCCCCTCCGCTGAAAGTTCTCGAACATGTATCTTACCATCAACTTCCTCGTTTACAAGATGGTTCCATTTTGACGGATCTGATTCGGTTTTCCAGTTAAGATTGGAACTATCACCATCAAGCGCGTTATAAAAATCAACCAAAGCCTGACATTCATCCTCTAAAAAATAAGTCTGGGTACTACAATTTAGAAATTCATCATCCTGAACATCATCAATTTGAATAGTGAAATTTTCAGCATAGCTATTAAGGCCGTCCGAAACATTGATACGGATATCATAATGCGTCTTTGTTTCATAATCAAAAACCGCATTAGACCGTAACTGACTACCAACGATCTGAAATTCACTATTATCCGTATCACCAAAACCACTAACAAGCGTAAAGGTAAAAACAGCGCTATCTGGGTCGACGGCCGAAAGATTCCCAACTAGAGAACCAACTGGCACGGCTTCATTGACATGATCATCATCCAGAACAATATCTATTGGTGGTAGCTGTGGCAGATTACAAGCCGGAACATTTTGGTTACTAAAATGTTCCACACCTACGGGTGATTTATCATTGAGGAAAAGGTCTAAAACAGACCCAACAACCGGTACTTGCAAATTATTACGCGCTACCTGTAAACCAATATGAAAGGTTAAATTCGTAAGCGAGGTAAAGGTATTGGGTATCGCACAAGACAGTTTATTGTCATTAAGATAAAGCCGCTCAAGACCTACTAAGTTCCCCACCTCATCGGGAATCGTTCCAGAGAGGTTATTATGGTTAAGGTAAAGGTACTTTAACGCTACAAGATCCCCTATTTCAATCGGAATTTCACCCGAAAGATCATTACCCGAAAGATTAAGGATTTCTAATAATGTTAGATGTTTAATACTCGTTGGTATTATCCCAAAAAGACTATTATCGGATAGATCCAGAACCGATAATTCTGGAAGATTACCGATAACAGCGGGGAAATTTCCTTGAAGATTATTGTTCGGAAGTGTTAGTCCTGTGACATGACCATTCTCGATCGTAATCCCCTTCCAAAGCGTGAGATTGGTAATACTTCCCCAGTTGGTATTATCGGTCCAATTCGGCCCATTAAGCGTAAAGTAAAAAGCTTCAAGCGCTTCACATTCTGATTCGGGTATCCCGGTCACCACCGTATTCATACAATCAACCTCAAATCCATTATTTTTCGGAAAAAGCGTTATATCTCGTGATTGAAGTGTTAGCCCTGGTACATTCGGATTGGTTACTCGATAAGTATAGATACCCTGATCGTTAATGGTTGAAATTTGGGTATAAATACGCGTATTCCCCGAAGGAATAACGATACCATTTTTGTACCACTGATACTCATCATTGCCTGATGGATTAAGCCCTATCTGTGGAGTTAGGGTAAACGGATTACCGATATCAAAAACTTCTAGTCGATCAATATCAACCAGTTTTTGAGGAATGAAGGTAAAGGTTCCATAAGTAGTGTAAGTCGGGTATTCAGCTTCAAAGTCTTCAAAAACAAAATTATTATTCTCGATCGTCAGACTATTCATCCCCGCAATAGCCGTGAGGTCAGGAAAAGCACCGCCAAAGGTATTATTGGCCAGTTTAACGGTTTGCAGATTGGGTAACGTAGCTATACCCGATGGCACTGATCCCGAAAAAGTGTTGGTCGAAAGATCTAGGTTTATAAGGGAAGCCAGACTACCAATCGAGGCTGGCAGCGTTGATTCAAATTGATTATGACTTAGATTAAGATCCGTAAGGTTTACGAGTAACCCAAAAATACTCGGAACAGTCCCTGAAAGTTGGTTCGACGATACATCCAAATTAGTTAGATTCACAAGCGCACTAAAGGTCGACGGCAAAACCCCTGTCAGATTATTATGATTAAAATCAAGGTTGGTAAGATTTACTAAACCTCCAAGACCTGAATAGATACTCCCTGAAAGATTATTATGACTCAAATCAAGGTCAGTAAGGGTTGTTTGATTTTCAAAAGAAGGCGGTATTGCCCCTGATAGCTGATTTTGATGGAGGTCCAGTACCGATAAAGACCCTAGGGCGGTAAGCTCTGTCGGAATGGCCCCGGTCAAATTATTCTGTGATAGATCAAGATTGGTCAAACTAGTTAATCCCGAAATCCCTACGGGAATTACCCCCGAAAGCTGGTTACTCGATAAATCTAAACCCGTTACATGCCCGCCTGAAACCGTCACGCCATACCAAGTACTAATCGCTACGGCTGTACCCCAATTAGTTCTAGTTGTCCAGTTTACACCGTCCAATGTGGCATAAAAATCCAACAAAGCCAAACACTCGTCTGTTGGCACCCCCATGGTCACCGTATCATCACAGTAATCATTAAAATTAACCGTAAAGGTATTTGATACCAATATAAAATCATCTATCACATCATTTGAAATAGTATAAAGATAACCCCCTGAATCCGTGGCGCTTAACGAAGGGATGGTAAGCGTATTACCTGTTTCTCCAGGCATTAGTGTCAAATCCTTGTACCACTGAAAATGATCATTACCTGATGGATTTATAGCGACAGAAGCCACGATAGAAAGAGCGTCACCTATGGATTTACTAAGTGTTTGCTCGGTGTCTACCAATCTTTGTCCACCATTAAAATAAACTGCATAGTTTTTGTAGGCGGTATGTTGAGCCTCAAAATCCTCAAATACAAACTTATTATTATAAAAAGCTAATTGTGTCAGTGTTGGAATAACGGTGAAATCAGGGATCGTACCACTGAGTTCATTATTGTAAAGGTAAAATTTTTCAAGGGCGGGATAGGTCGCTAAACTCGCCGGAATATTTCCCGTAAGTTCATTGTTACCAATAGATAAAAGTCGAAGATTTACCAGATTTCCAAGCTGTGTTGGAATCGTGCCGGATAAACTATTGGAATGCAATGAAAGCTTTTCTAAAGCTGTCATATTCCCTATTTCTACCGGAATACTCCCTGTCAAAAGATTCGCGTAAAGATAACATTGTTTTAGGGCGGTAAGCGCTCCAAAGGTGGTCGGAATGGTTCCCGTAAGCTTATTATTTCCCAGGTTTAAAATAACAAGATTCGTCATCCCGCCTACGGTAACGGGAATCGTCCCCAAAAGTTGATTATTACTAAGATCAAATTCGATCAGATTACTAAGATTTGTAAGTGCTAATGGAATGGTCGCGGAAAAAGTATTATTATTGAGATACAAATGGGTTAGAGGTGCAATCAAGCCAATACTGTTTGGGATAACCCCACCAAGGTCATTGTGATGCAGATACAAATGTGTAAGACTTGAAAGGTTTCCGACTGTTGATGGAATCGTCCCCGAAAGGTTATTATGCTGAAGATAAAGCCGTTTTAGATTTATGAGGTCCTCAATACTCGAGGGGATTTCACCAGTAAGATTATTGGTACTAAGGTCTAAGATCTGAACATCGGTCCCACTCCGAACAACGCCTTCCCAGGTATCAACATTTGAGTTGGTTCCCCAATTGGCATTAGTCGTCCACAAATCACCATTCGTAGCATTGTAAAGATCCTCCAAGGCTTCACATTGCACCTGCGTAATACCCGTGGTAGCTGTATCCGTACAATCGGTAAAAAAAGCCCCTCGACTTAACGGTGTATTGTTGATAAAACTTGCTCCTAAAGTGACTAATACCCCTGTCAAGATTAACCAGAAAGGTTTTTTGTTCGAAACCGCGTATTTAGAAGCAATCATCCGAACATTCTACCACAAAAACCGCTTTATCAAAAACCTTACCTGTTTACAGATGATCCTTTTGTGTTACTGATTATTTTACAAGAAGCGTGACCTCGGTGATTTTCTCTTCCTCGATCCCCTTAACCGTAAAGACAAATACCCGACCTCTTACCGAAAGCTTGATCGTTTCGTTTTTTTCCGGGAATTTTTCTAGTGTCTCAAGGATAAACAAGCTAATAGTTTTATTTTCGTCTTCCAGTTGCCAGGGTAATTCCTCCGGTGGGTTTGGGAGTTTTTTAATGATAAAATTTTCAATCGCTTCTAGCTCCGTTTCTCCTGAAAAAATAATTTTAGATTTTCCTATTTGTCGGATAGTGTCCGTCTCCTCATCCTCCTCATCCTGTATTTCCCCAAAAATCTCTTCCAAAATATCCTCCATCGTAATAAGCCCCACGAGCCCTCCAAACTCATCATAAACAATCCCCATATGTGTTTTCGAGGCTTGAAACTCTTTAAAAAGTGTCCCGATCTTCATCGTGATCGGAATTTTTAGCGGTGAACGCAGCGGTAAATTCGCTACTTTTAGTTTTGAGAAACCTTTTTCATGGATCTTTTCGATCAT
Source organism: Candidatus Altimarinota bacterium (assembly GCA_026982915.1). GTDB lineage: Bacteria > Patescibacteriota > Gracilibacteria > UBA4473 > UBA4473 > JALWQU01. Next base: position 7,281 of record JALWQU010000148.1, read on the forward strand.
GCTATGAATCGTCAAAATACCGACAATATTATCAAGATCATCATGGTAAATCGGTATGCGTGAAAAAGATTCTTGCTGAATACTTTCGAGCATTGATTTGGTCGATGTGTCATCCTCAAGCGCAAAAATTTTTGAACGAGGGGTCATGACCGCTTCGACGGAATGCTCATCAAGCTCTAAAATTTTCTCTGTCCATTCTTTTTCATTTTCATCAATTTTTCCCTCTTTTTCGGATAATTCTAGGGCCGCTTTTAGTTCATCTTCATTTAGTCCGTGCCGAATTTCTTTATTCCCGCTAAACTTTTTCACGAGCTTTGATAGAGGCCACACGAGAGGCGTAAGAATGAACTGCAAAAAAGACAAAACCGGTGTAATAAAAAGAGAAAACTCAACCGCGTATCGATGCGCTAAACTCTTGGGCGTGATCTCGCCAAAAAGCAGGATCAAGAAAGTCATAATACCGGTTACCACCCCCACCACCAGTGTTTGATTATCCCCAAATCCATTGGCGGTCGCAAAATTGGTCGCCATGATCGTCGCGATAGCCGATGAGGCAATATTAACCACATTATTCCCGATGAGAATCGTGACCAATAGTTTTTCAGAATCGGCCTTGAGCAGCTCAAGGCGTTTTATTTTTCGTCGTTCTTTTTCTGATTTTGATTTATTCTTCAGGGCTTGTAGTTTTTCCGCGCCTAATGAGAAAAGGGCGATCTCTGCCCCGGAGAAAAAACCGGAAAGGAGGAGGAGGACAAAAAGCAAGAGCACCTGATTCATGATAATTTTAGTAATTGATCTCTAGCATACTAAATCTATAAATATATGGCAATTATTTATAATTTACATTTTTAAACTCAAAAGTGTATATTAATTGCCACTTAACACAGTCCTACAAAGGATAAAAGGAACTAAATATCGCTTTATCCAATCCCATAAAGGCTTAACCCAAAAAAACATGCAAAATCAAAAACAAAAATGTAAGTTTTGGCTTATTTTTTGGTAAAACCGGTATAGAAAAAACTCTAACTTTCGGTCAGAGTTTTTTTACTATTCCTTTTTCGTCGTTTTCGACTCATCAGATCGGACACACATCCGGTGAAAGGATGGAATTATGCGAGAGGTTTTTAAGCTCAAGCATAATCCCAAGTTTTTAGTGCCGTCTCCCAGAGATTAAGTATCGCATTAGCGATCTTGCTCACATTAAGGAGCCGTTACTTTCTCTTAGAAAGACAGCGCAAACAATCAATCAATATATTATCGTTGTCAAAGATCTCAACCTCTATTAGGGCATCTTTCCCTTGGCTGGGATCAAAATAAGCAATTCCATCACTTTGTTTTTTTAGTATTAATCGTACTTCAGCTTTCCATTCATCAGGAATAATGAAACGGTCTTGTTTTATTAATGTAAGCATTCCCTTAGTGAATGGTTCATTGTTTCGTAGGTAGTTACGGAAAAAACCAAAAGTATCAGTATTCCCTATTTTTTCCTGATGTTCGGTTCTTAATTGCTCAGTACTAATTTTTTTTACGAGCTCTTTATCGATAAGTTTATTAATTTTTTCTATTGATAAAATTACTATTTCAGACATATTATTCTCCTAAATATTATGTAGCAAATGCTACGATTGAAAACTACTGATTTTCAGAGTTTACCCTTCTAAAATTCACTTTTGAAAATTCTAAAAGGGTAAACCGCCAGAAGACCAAGGAAACATGAAATACAGGAAATAAAATAATTTTTACCAAATCATACATGAAATACGGATTAAATATTTTTTCTGTCTTTCTAAGAGAATAAAGCCTCCTTTTCCTTGAGGCTTAATACTCCCAGAAAGTTTTGGATGTTATGTAAAAGAACAGATACACTTACCTTATTAAACTATTTTAAATAAATAGCAAGCATTTCCCCTTAAATTCTCCAGAATCCCCCCTCCAAACCTCCCTACTCCTCAATCACCACCTTTTCCCCACTAGTAGTGGCAAAGACCTCCGGAAAGTACATCTCCTCAATCTTCGCCGGCATAACCGAAAAGTCCCCCGTAATCCTCGCACGAACCAAGTACTTTACCTCATGCGTACCAACCCCCAAATAATCCGTAAAGAACCGCGCCTCGGTTTCATGAAATTCCTGATGATCAAACTCCGGACGACACCATCCATAACATTCATCCCCCTGAATAACTTTCTTCAGGGTTTTGTCCGTGTTACTAAAATTAAAATTAATAAACTCCATCCCCGACGGAATATGATCGACCAGGGCAATCTGACGATGACTGGCATTCGCCACAATACGCAGACGAACGACATAGTTTTGACCTTGTTGGAGCGTGGTCAAGGGCGTGGTAAAATCCGTGTCAGTCGTGGCATAAATCCCTCGTTCAATAAAAAATCCTTTTGAAACAGGGCCTACTTGATCGACCGGAAAGACTTCGTTTAGTGCAATATCCGCATAAAACGGTTTGTCATTTTCTGGGACCAGCGTGAGGCCGTCAAAATTTTCATTGGTTAAGATTTTGGTAACTTCTTTTGTGTCTGAAAGATTTTGGAGTGTTCCGCTCAAAATCGTTGATTTATCAGTACCATCAACCCGAAATTTGGCGCCAAGATTTTTAACCTCATTAGTTTCCGCATACTTTTTCAGCGTTTTCAAGATTCGAATACCACTGTTACCAGAAAGTTTTTCAGCGTTTGCCCCGATTAAATACCGAGCGGCCTTGTGCTGAATTTCTTCCAACTTATTCGCGTGCATAAGCTCTTCAAGGATCACCGCGCTCAGCCGTTCATTCTGACTGTAAAACGCCCGATCCGTTTCTTCCCAAAAAACATATCGATCTCGTGCTTTGAGATTAGCGTCAACAGCCTCCCAAGCTAGTTTTTTGAAATTCTGTGAAGTCGGAGAAAGTGTAATTCCGTTTTGTTTTATGATTCGAGCCGCACGAATCCACCATATTTTAGATTCCACCGTTTTGGCTTTTTTGGTCAGGAAATCAAGCTCAGCCACCGTCAGGCGTTCTTTCTGAGCGAGTACCGCGGCGGCATAGTTTCGAGTCGTGTCATTGAGGCAATAGTCCTTCAGGAAACAACTATTCAGTACTTCACGATGAAGGTAGTCTTGCGCTTTAGTTTGGTGATCGGGGTTAAAAGGCGCACCGTATTCAGCCCAAAGTGACGCATTTTCCAGCACATTAGCGGTTACCCAAACACTAGGGCTTCGGCTCTGTCTCCAATAGGCGTAGCCATTATCCATAAAGGTAGAATCAATGTAATCTCGATTTTTAAGGAGATCTTCTTTATCAAGCGTCGCTAGTTCTCGTTTAAGGGTTTTATTGAGTTGGTCTTGTAGCATATTCGCGGTGTAAAAACTCAGGCGTTGTTCCGTACAGCCGTAGTTCATTTTGGCGGTAATATCGGCCAGCGTTTCAAGTTTTGTAACCAGTGAAGGATTTATTTTAACCGAAAGTTTTGAAAAAATGGCGTTCTGAAAATCCGGGAAAATCTCAACCTTTTTGGTCTTGTTCACACGGAAAAAATCCGCGACAGAAAGGGTTATTTGCGGTGGGAAAATTTTTCGTTTGAGTTCGACACTATCGGCAAGCCCATCATCAGCCGTAACCGTGAATCCGATTTTCGTCAGGATGAAATCCACTGGAGCGGTATTTTTTGGGGCCTTTTTAAAATCCCAATCAGCCAGTTTAACCGTAAAGAAAACCCGTGCTTCGGTTTCAACTTCAATATTTTTGACCGTTTTGTTGGCCGTTATGGTCTCGGGTAAATTCAGCGTTACTTTGACCTTAGCGGATTTTTTATCCGGATTGTTTCGTCGAATAAGGAGCCCAATATTGACTTCATCACCCGCCTGAAAAGCGTTTGGGAGAATTTCAGAAATAAGGAGCGGGATCGTCACTTTTGTAGCGCTTTCGGTTTCCCCAAAAGCATTGTCAGGTGTATGCCCCACCGCCCAAATATGCCAAGTCGTAAGATTGTCAGGCGCGATAAATTTCACCACGGCTTTCCCGGTCGTCGGATCGGTTTTAACCGTTGGAGAAAAAAGGGCCGTATCCTTAAAGTCCCCTCGTGGTTTAAAATCATCACCTTTTCCACCACCTCCACCACCAAGATCCATCGCCATTTTGGCACGAATCGTCTCGGCTTCACTCAGGAGCGCCTGCATTTCTTTTTTCGAAACAAAATTGGCAAGAGTGTTACTCGTACGAACGCCCAGCGGCACTTCGGCAAAAAACTTCTGCCAAAGATTGAGTGGTGGGCGACTTTTGAGCGCGAGAAGGGTTTGATCGACTACTGAAATAGTGACGGTGGCGGGTTTCGGCTGTCCGTTGACGGTTGTTTGGACTTCGAGAACGACCTCTTCACCGGGTTTGTAGACGGCTTTCTGAGGGGTTAGCTCAATTTCCAAGACCTTTTCAGGATTTTTAATCGGAATATTTACCGATCCCCATCGAACAGACGGATTACCCTGTGCATTTTTCCCTGTCAAAAGAACACTGACAAAAACATTCGGCACCATCCAGTCCTCCGTGGTAAACGAAATGGTATTGTTTGCAAGATTAATCGGCAGTTCCTGAAGCACTTCTCCTCGTTCAATCGTGGCTCGTGCATTTTGTGGATCAATCTCAAAATCATCTAGCGGAAAAAATATTTCTACCGGATCACCGATGTTGTAACTTTCTTTATCAGTGAAAACCGACAAGATTTTATTCTGATCGTTGTGTCGAACTGAGGCAAAATCATTCCCCGATACCCAAAAATATTGTTCGAGCGTTGTTTTTCGGTCCTTGCGGTCTTCATGTGTAAACCGAAGGAAATAGTTTCCCGCTTTTTTGGGCGTTATGGTCGTGAGCTCAAACCGGCCTTTTTCGTCACTCTTGAGCGTTACGGTTTCCATTAATTTTTCATCGCGTTTCCATTCTCCGTAAAATTCACCATCAGCGGCTTTACGGTCATTTCGCACCCATTTCTCGAGAAAAAGTTCCGCTTTTACGGTTTCCGACACGGGTTGATCTTCGAGATCGGTGAGCGTTCCTGTCGTGGTTATTTCGGTACTAGGCGCATAAAAATATCGTCCAACATCAAGGGTTATTTTGCGATCTGATTCGAAAAAAGGAGTTGATTTTTCTATCGAAGAAACCTCGTCAATAGAGGCTTCAACCGTGGCGTTGAGGGTAAGCGTATTCCAGATGACATCAGGATCTTCTCGTTTGAAATCCAGATCAATGGGGAGTGAAAATTGACCTTTTTTATCCAGAATACCCTGCCCCTTAACCAGCACACGATCGTGATTGCTACAATACCAATTACAGTTTTTTCCCTTTCCGAAGAGGGTAAGTGTGTAGGTTACTTTCTTCTGCGCCAAAGCCCCACCAAAAGCGTATTCAGCGGTAATATTATTCGCTATTTTTTCCTGATAAACCGCTTTTTCCGTCTCAAATTCAGACCGAATTAAAAATTTAGGTTTGCGGTATTTCTGAACATGGAAAGGCACACTAATTTGTTTATCTCTAATCTTTTCGCCTCCTTCATTTGGGGCATTCGGGAAAATAATCCGTAGTTCATAGGCGCCAAGGGGGCTGTCTTCAGGAATATCCCATTTCCCGTCTAGATCACCTGTGGTACTACGACCCTGTGTTTCGTAAACCGTTTCCCAAAAAGGATCTCGGACCTCAATCTTGTAATCAACTGGTTGATCTGGGGTAACCGATTGTAAAGGGGTTTTTCTCCCGTAATTTTGTCGTTGTCGAAAAATAGACTTCAGATAAACAGTATCACCGGGTTTGAACAAGGGACGATCGGTAAATCCGGCTCCCGTTACATTATTCTGATAAGCCCAAGGCGAAAAGTTTACCTTGGCGTCATAGGGTGATATTCCCTTCGCAAAATTTGTTGATCCGATACCGAGCGTACCGTCTTTTCGGGTAATAAAAAAGGGACTCAGCTGTGAATCACTAAGCGTTATGATCATTGGAAGCGATAAATTTTCTAGTGGTAATAATTCATAACTATTTTTATTATCATCATAACCTTCAATTTTCGTAATCCCTTCGGTGATCGACTTTCCACCAAAAGAACTCGCCGATATTTCAAGACGATTATTCGCAAAAGTCTTCAGTCCCACAGAAAAATCAGCGATGAAAAAGGTAGCGCTTTTAGCCGGGTATCTCTTATTACTTTCCTGAATGGATATTTCGTAAGCACCAGGAAATAGCTGCCCTTCATATGATACAATAGGAAAATCTTCCTGTAGATCAATCTCAAAACTACCATAACGAGTACGACTTTCTTCTAGCTCAATTTTAATGGTTTCTGTAACATTTTCAGGGAAATTTCGTTGCAACTGAATACGAATATCACGAGCTTTACCCGTGTAAGAAAAGAGGAACTTGAGCGGTGTATCAGTCGGAAAAACGGTATCGTATTGAGGAAAATAAAGCGCCTGAATCCGATCATCATAAAAAGTTGTAAAATCTCGGGTAAAGTCTTTGGCGAGTGGTCGTCCGTAAATATCTACCAGGTCTTCATCCACCGTAATCGTGTAGGCTTGTCCGGGTTTCCAGAGATTATTTTCCAGAGGCGGGATACTGAAATAAGTTGTTTCGTTCGGCGTATCCGTCCATTTTTTTAGATAATTTTCCCAGACTTCAGTGGACGGTTTAGGCGTGATATGAAAATGCTTGGCAAAATCAGCCGCTTTAACCTTATGAGAGAACTGAATACTCCCCCAAGATCTAGGTCGTTTCGGAATGTAACAAGGATTATTGGTACTGTAATGAGAACAATTTTTTACCTTAAATTCACCAATAGTTCTAACAAATCTTGTGATATTTTTTTTGGTGGCAAGATTCCCCTTTAGCGGCTTGAGGCCTTTGGTAATAGTAAGCTTGAATACATCTTCTCGTTTCTTAAACACGCGCTCATTGTCCGTTTTCTTGAGGGTTGTGGGTTTTTCGGGCAAAGGCCCAAGGGGCATCCAGTTTTTGTTCGGGATAACTTTTACAATAGATTTATCGGTTTCTTTTCTGATTTTTTCATTCCCCTTTTGGATGACTTTTTTCCCATAAGCCAGATTGAATTCCAGTACCGGATCAAAAACAAGATGTTCAGAAAGATTTTGCAGATCAACCGGCTGACTAAAGTGCAGTACGAGTGGTTTTCGATTGATTAGGTCGTGACTATCAAGGTCGGTAAGCTCAAGGCGTTTGGTCTGAAAACTATGCGTTACCGCGTTCCCGACCAGTTTTTCTGGAAGCTGAATACGAAACTCAGTGGAAAGAGGCCAGACTTCTCGTGGTTCAAAAATAAGCCCCGAAGTCCCGAGTAGAGACCAAGAACCCTTTATTTTAGGCGTCAGGGTAATTTTCCTGGCTAATTTCTTCGCCCATTTATCCGCTCGTTGTAG
>JALWQU010000149.1 GCA_026982915.1 Candidatus Altimarinota bacterium
GTGTAATAGATTTGTCCTTGGTCGCAAGACTATTGGTATCCATTTGTATTTCTTGCCAGGTTTTTCCTGGCATATTTCGGTCAGGTAAACGGTCAAGGATATGTTCTTCATTATAAAAAAGCGCGAGGGTATCAACCGCCATAGGAATACCATAAATTTTATTATGGCTTACAAGCGATTCATTAGCCGATCTTACAAAGGTTTGTTTGAAGGCTTCTGGAGAAAAAACAGAATCATTTTCTCGTGGGATAAAAAGTTTCGGTTTTTGAATGATTTGAGACCCTCGAAGATAGACAACATCAGGTCCATACCCTTCTGCAAGGGCTTTATATAAAAATTGAGTCAGTTGTGTTTCTGAATCAAAGGCCACGACTTTTAGTTTGAGACCCGTTCTTTTTGTTTTACTCGTAAATTCACGTCCTAAGGCCTCAAAAAAAGAGGCATTACTATCCGTCCAGATCTCGAGAGCTAGGGGACCGGTTTGCACCACGCTACCATCATTTACTTTATTTTTCGATTCACATCCGGTTAAAACCATGATGATAGGCATTAACAGGAGCAACAGCCTTTTCTTTGTGTTCATGGATCAAATAATAATGTGTGAATTTAATTTTGTAAAAGGTTTTTGGTAGAGTATTCTGACTATATGCTTACGAGTTATCAATATGTTTATAAGGCTTTTGTTTTTACCCCCGATACGATCTCGGTGGGGCGTCTTATGGATTTTGTGATCAATCCTGACTCGGGGATTTTTGAAATGGCTTGGATAAAAACCGATACGGGTATGTGTCTTTTATCCTTTCATGATATTTATCGTTGGACGGAAGAGGGGATTTTTATTAAAAACACAGAGGCCCTGCATCAACCTTCCGATTTACCGAGGATAAAAAAAGTTTTAAACAAAGAAGTACCTATTCTAAAGGCTTCTGTTTTTTTATCCGAAACCAATACTTACTTAGGGTGTGTGATTGATTTTTCCTTTGATACTATTTTCCCTAGGTTATTGGCTATCACGGTAAAACGAGGTTTTCTATTCTGGACGAAAAAAAGAATTATAAACGCCAAGAAAATAGTGAAAATAACCAATAAAGGCTTATTTATAAAAGACGGAATAGTAGCCACCACAAAAAAAGAAGTGAAATCGCTAGCCCCTAAAAATTTAGAGTCATCCCCTTCGCAATCGGAGGAAAGTCTGATGAATTAGTAGTATAACGTTTAAGGATATCTGATGTTTGCGTAGTGAAACGGAGGTAAATATGGGTCGAGCGAGGGCACGAGCGAGCCAGATATACTGTGTTGTGCGAGGGTGATTTTCTGTAGTGATAACGGAAGAAAATCAAGTGCAACGACCCCGAAGCGTATTTTTCAATATTTTTTCATTCCTTATTATTTAATTTTTAACTGTGAGTATAAAAAATCGTATCTTTTTACTAACTCGTAATCATCCAAATTTTCTGCTATTTGTTTATACTTTTCAAGATTTATACTTTGCAAGGATTCTCTTGCCTTTGCAAAAAATTTGTTTGCGCTTTCTTCACTTGGTTGCCGTGTATTAAGTAAATGACCAAAACGTATAAGCCTGGAATTATCAATTAATTGTTTTAACTCTCGCGTGTCAGACTCGTTTGCCCCAGGATAAAACCCCATAAATAATCCTGGCAGTGCTTCTCTCATTTTAATTCTAAAAGTTGGACTATCCCTCATGAACTCTTTGAATTTTGGATGAGCTTTTACTTGTTCAAAGATTGCTTGCTGGAGCTCATTGTCATCAAAGATAAACTCTCTGGCGTGATAATTTGTTAAGCTCTTATCTTTAAGGTAACTTTTCAAAATGTCACCAAAAGGTAAATTAGGGTTTGTCTTGCTCACACGCCAGAGAGTTTCAATTTCAGACGGATCTGTATCCTCGGCAAGTGTTTTGTATTCTTCACCAATAATCTTCAAAAGACCAGGCGGGATTTGTGGTAATTCTTTCTGTTGTTTGAGAATATCAACCACACGCGAACTAAAAAAATTATTTTCTTCCTTTTGCTTCTGCGCGCGCAATAATTCCACTCTAAATTGTTGCCCAACTCGCACCAATTGTTTCTCGTTTGCTTGGCTTAAATCGTACTTAGTACCAAAATTTTCCTCTGCCAATCGTTTATAATAAGCTCTTTGATTAGCGTCCAATTCGTCAACAGGTGGAATATCAAGCTCGATCTGACTCGGACTCTCCATTTTTAATTGATAGTAAGAAAGAATATGTTCAAGTTGCGCCACTCTGTCTGGAGCATCTTCTGGTAATTCCGTTGCTATTCGGTGAATAACTGGCTCCATTCGTGTCAGAGTGTAGTCCAAACCCTCAACCTTTCCAGTATCAAGATTTCTTTTTGCCCATGTTGTGTCAATGATTGTAGCGTTCACTTCATTTTTTGATACTGTCACAAACGTATTCCATGCGTGTCCGGTCCTGCTCATCTCTGTTACGTTTTTCTTTCCGCGTTTGGGAGCAAATTCATCCATGCCATTATCGTATAGGCAGTATGTGTCTTGCAAATAATTAAATTGGGTTTGATTCGCTTTCAGCGCTTCAAAAACGGCCTTAGTCATACTTGCAAAATTCCTGCACACACCGTTTCCGTCCCAGTCATCATTACATTTATTAGCGTGACCTTCTTGCAACAACTTCAACGCAGTGCTTTGATCTGCGTTTGATTTTTCAGGAGTTGTTAAATCATTGCCTCGCTCCTCTTTTGTATCGCTCCATTTATATTTTGTAAGCTCGAATACAAGTCGTGTTGTTAAATCAACTGCTTGTCGCGGAGTAAGCAAATCTAGATTTTTTATGCCTAACTCTTGTGCAATTTCTTCTCCATCTTTTTCCAAATATGAAGCAACGAAAGCATATATCTTTCTTTCCCAAGCTTCTTCTTGGATGGTCTCCTGATATGTTGAGGCACTCGGTGCTTCTCCTGCCATTCGTTCTCGTTGCAGTATGTATTTTTCCACTGATTGCGGAACAGCGCGGAATTCTTCAGATGGGGCAACTCGCGGATCAAAGCTGTCAAAGTCAGAAAAGACAACCTGCGCGGCTTCTCCTATTTTTACTTCAAAGATAGAGCCTTCGGTTAGTCTTGATTCATTTTCTAATTGCTGAAGATAAAAATCCCTCGCTTCATTCCAAGAGCCAAATTCTTTCGATGTTGTACCAACATAATATCCGGTTTTTGAATCGCGGAGGCCGGGAAGCGTTACTTTATACTTACCATCTTCTGTTTCATCAATTCGGTAAAAATGTTCCGTAAAACTTTTTTCAAGAGAACTCCTCTCAAACATGGTCTTGCTACTCTCTCGTGACGAATTGATGGCTTCGTCCGCTTCTTCTCTACTTTTAAATCGCTTGCGCGATGTTCCGACAATCAGCCCTCTTTCCTTGTCAAAAAGTCCAGGAAGAATCGCCTCAAAATCGCCGTCCTCGGTTTCTACCACATTGTAAAGCCCAGAGTTCTGCTTGGATTCTGTTTTTGGCTGTTTATTTTTTATTTCCTCTTGCGATTTTGGTAGTCCTTCAAGGCCCATAGTATTTGATTAAAATATAAAACATTTGGTTCAAGATAACTTAAGAGGCGAATTTTTAAGTATTTTTAATATTATAGCATAAATATTTTGGTTACGATAATTAAACCTACTAAAAATGGCTAATTCCCAAAATGAGGGGAAATGGTATGGTAAAGGTATGGAAAAATTAGCAAAGCTGGTATACGGAAAATATTTGGAAGATTTTGATATAACAAGAG
>JALWQU010000150.1 GCA_026982915.1 Candidatus Altimarinota bacterium
GGAGTACCTGTATTGAAAAATCTGAGCTACCCAGTACCAACAGAAGCACACCTTATGGTAAATAATCCCGAGACTTTTTTTGATATGTTTGTTTCGCTTGGCTGTAAGGGGATTACTTTTCATATTGAGAATACCGGCACAGGGAAAGCCTTGGAGCTTCTGAGATATTTGAAAAAAAGGGACGTGAGAGCGGGCATTTGCCTTGATGGACATACAAACTTATCATTTCTTAGTGATGAAATTTTAGCAGAAGCCGATCAAGTTTTGCTTATGTCGGTAAAAGCTGGATTTGGTGGACAGTCTTTTATGCCAGAGGTGCTTGATAAAATAAAAGAACTTCGGATTCGGGGGTTTAGTGAGGAAATTGAAATTGATGGTGGCGTTACGCTTGATAATGTTGCCCTTTTGAAAGCTGCTGGAGCAGATATTGTAGTTGTTGGGAGCTTCTTAATGAAGCAAGTATTAGAGGTTAGATCTGAAATTATTAAATCTTTCCAACATTCTTAGGATCTATTTAGGATCAAAAAACTATAGGAAAGTCTGATAAAAAGAGATTAATACCTTCAGTATAAATTTATTTCCATATCTTTACTATACCTCCAGCACAGGATTTTGGTAATTACCCGATTTTTTCCTAGCACAGGTTTTTGGGAATTACCCACTATGTCTACACCTATCTACCCCCAATTCTCTAAAAAAGTTTTGACAAGAGTTTGATGAATGAGTATAATGATTGGAAGTCTTCGCAATAAAAGCAGACATCCCCGAAACGGCCACCACATAAATAATGGTTCATCGCCCAAAGGGAAGCTTCTCCGCCAAGCACTTCAAAGATTGAGATCTTTGACAATAACGACTATAGCTCCCCCGTGGAGAGAAATGAGTAAATGGATCCCCTCCAATTCATTCATTTATTCATTTCTCTCCGCTTTGCGACGAGGTTTTTGTTTCCATCTAACCATGAAACCAAAATCCCCACAAAACGAAGAGATATTAAATTGGTCTTTTTAAGTTAAAATAGACACCCCCCATTTATGGAGGATGCCAATTTTTATACTCAAATTCGCGTTTTGAGGCTTATTCTTTTGATTCGTAGTTTATACAACTCCTTGTAGGTGTCAACTCACAAGTTTTTCTATTTACTACTTCATGAATCCCGCAGGTATGTCGGTTATCATTACCAAAGCAAGGCGCGTGAGAATTCCGAGACTGGTTATCTCAGAATTCGCCGAGCTGAACCTTTCTACTCAATTCTATCGAGTTCTTGATCGGTTCAGCCCGAATTCACTTCAACTCCACTACTCTAGTAAAAAGTTACTACCATTTATACCTTCAGAAATTTTGAACCGACTTTTAAACGTCGCTTTTTTGGTGTGTAGATTTTTATATAAAATACCTTCTCTAAAAGATTTTGACAGGGTTCCTGAAAACCATTATTTTCATCCTAACTATATCGTAAAAAAATACATATTATCTAACCCTTTAAATGATGAAACACACAATGACAAACCCCATGGCCCCAACGGCTCCCAATTCAGACATGCTAACAAAAGCACTTGGATATTTTGGATTAGCCTTCCTTATCGCGGCTTTTGGTGCTTATGCGGCCCCATTTCTATTTGACAGACTGAACCTCCCTTCTGGATTTCAATGGGTTATTTATATTACGGTCTTAGCTCTTTCTTGGTTTTCTCATAAATGGGTACAAATGCCTCGACCTATAAATTTCATGCTCTTCACGCTATTAGCCTTTTTACTAGGATTTATGGTTTATCCTTTGCTCGCTTATGCAGCTGCTATTGGTGGGACAGAGATTATAATGAGAGCCTTCATTGGAACCGCTCTTATGAGTTTTGCCGCTGGTGTCTACGCCAAAACGACCCATCGAGATCTTTCGGGAATGGGTGGGTTTCTTTTTATGGCTATTATAGGCCTCATTATCGTTTCCATTATCAATGCCTTTTGGTTTAATGGTGTTGTCGAATTAATTGTTTCTGGAGCTGGAATTTTAATCTTTTCCGCTTTGATTGCTTATGAAATTCAAGCTATAGCTGATTATGAAGAGGACCGTGGGATGGAAGCAGGCATTATGCTCTTTATTGCGATTTTTAACCTTTTTACATCGGCCCTCAGATTTTTAATAGCGCTCCAAAGTGATTAAAGGAATGCCTGATAAATTTCAAAAAGCCTTAACACCCTGTTGTGCTTAGGCTTTTTTAAAAAAAATTATCAATCTCGGTCCTTAATATAATGCTGTATGTCATCATAGGTCCCATCTTGATTGGCATATTCTAAATATTTTTGTGCCGTATTAAACCATTCTTTTGTTGAAGGATTGATTGATTTTATCTTTTTTAGTAACTTTTTCTCCGAAATATTCACCATGGTATCAGACTCTAAGGCTTCCTCAAAACAATCGTCGCCAACTTCATCTATAACATGCTTTATATCCGCCCCCGAAAAGTCTTTTGTTTTTTTTGCAAGATTTTCCAGGTTGAAATTGCCCTCTATCGGTTTTTCTTTAAGGTAAATTTCAAAAATTTTCTTCCTAGCTTCTTTATTTGGTGGAGGGCAAAAAATGATTTTATCAAACCGTCCCGGCCGACGAAAAGCTGGATCAATATTCCATGGGAGATTTGTAGCTCCTATAATAAGCACTTTATCATTATCCGTAGAAACACCCTGAAATTCTTTTAGAAATTGGTTAATAATTCGATTATCGCTACTCTGTTGTATTTTTGCCCGCTGAAAAGAAAGAGCATCTACTTCATCAAAAAAAAGAACACAAGGTTTATTTCTTCGTGCTTTTTCAAAAACATCATGAATAGCATTTTCACTAGACCCAATCCACATATCTAAAATCTCATGCAATGAAACTTCATAAAAAGTTGAATCTACTTCATTTGAGACAGCCTTTGCCAAATAAGTTTTACCACAACCAGGTGGCCCATAAAATAAAATACCTCCTCCGATTTGCTTCTTATACATCCGATATAGACTTTCATTTTTAAAAGGATTTATAATCAATTGTTGAATCTTTTTTTTGGGCGCCTCCATTCCACCTACATCATCAAAAGTTATTTTTTCGATATATGGTTTCGATTCGTCTTCTTGTTCATCGCCAACTTCTTCTTGTGGAGCTATTTTTGAGGTTACCTCTTTTGCATTATTTTTTCCATTTCGTTTACCCAAGAGAGCCCTAAACACAGGAAATAGAGGGTCTTCGGTAGGAATTTCTGATAAAAATTGAAATAATGCCGTTTCAAAATTTCTGACTTTACCTTCCTTTAAAAGCTCTTCTAGAAAGGCAATTTTAAACGCGTGATTATTTGGGTGATCGCCTATCAATTGTTTGAATATTTCAGATTTTCCCATTTTTTAATTGTTTTTTAAGCGTGTACTTTTTAATTAATACTATAATATGAATTAATAATATCAGCACAAATATAAAGAAAACTTTCAATTGAAATAAAATAAAAAGACCGATGAGTATAAAGATAGTACTTATATGACTACTATAAAGATAGTACCGTCTTGTTATGCTGAACAAATAACGAAGTGGAAAGGATCTAAGTGATTGATAGGTTAAAAAATATTCTCGAAGACTTTCACATAAAGGGAAATTTAATATACCTTGTCTCAATATGTCTAAAGCCTCTTTGTGCTTATTTTTCTTCATTAATTCTTTAGCTTCCACTTCTATTGCATGTTCATTATATTCAAGATCTAATAAATTTTTTGTCTTAGATTTATCCTTTTTCCAAAACTTTTCCTCCTCAACAAGAGATAGTAAATAGTTAGCATTGTAGTGATTAGGGTCAATTTCAAGAGCTGTTTTGGCTAATTTTTCAGCTTTTTTATAATTTCCAATATTAAACTCTGTTATACCTAGTGCTGCCAAATAATCAGTATCAAATGGGGCGATGGCTATTGCTTTTTGTTGCATTTTACGAGCCTTTCTTACTTGATTTTTCTTTAGGTAGAGCTCTCCCATTTGATAATACCCAAAAGACTCACAAGGAAAATCTTTTAAAAAACATTTCACCCTTTCTTCCTGTTTTTTTATGACATCAAGCTCTTGAGAAACAACAAGCATGAGCGTGCGTGCATCGCAGTCTAAAGGGTTTTTGGAAAAAATTTCTTCTAGTTCTTTTTTGGCTTCTGGAAATTTCTCTAGCTCTATTAACAATTGAGCTCTTTTTATTTGTTTCTGCATTTTTCTGAGTAGAAATTATTATTTTTTATTATATTAACACTATTTACAACAACTTGTCTACTGGTTTTTATGAAAAAACGCTTGCCAAAGGGGTAAACGAAGTACTAGAATCGGAATACATAATTTTTTAACCCCATAACTATGTCAAAAGGAGATTTAGTAACGGCTATTGCAAATCGAGCAGGTTTAACAAAAAAAGACGCTGCTGCTGCACTACAAGGATTCATCGATACTATCACTGGTGAACTTACAAACGGTGAACAAGTAACGATCACTGGATTCGGAACTTTCAAAGTTTCTCACCGAAAAGCCCGAACTGGTGTTAATCCACAAAATCCTTCTCAGAAGATTCAAATCAAGGCTTCAAATGTTCCATCATTCAAAGCTGGTAAAAATCTTAAAGAAGCGGTTAACTAGTTTTCTAAAAAAACTAATTAAGCTCTTAAAAAGATCTAATCGAAAGATTAGGTCTTTTTTTTATCCCATATCAACCGTAGCATAATTTTTATCAGAAATATATTCACGTAAGGCTCTTTCTAAATTCCCTCCATAGTAATTAACACCTAACAAAAGACATTTATCCTTAAACTCATAAACCTCATCCGTAAGAGGTGCATTATGGAGATCATTTTCTCCAATCAGAATATCGGCGATATTATCAATTCGAAATATAAAATCCAAGAAATCATTTTTTGTTGGTGGACGAGCCATTGTTTCCCATTTTTCTCGAACCTCATGAAACGCAAAATTAGCACTAGGACTTGTGTCTTCGGTAAATGATTTAGCAAAAGCCGCCAATAGTTGCGTTATCTTGATCTTCAATGATAACGTACTCTTCTTGAGTTCTCTAGGACGATTGACGGCAACGGGGATGTATGACATTCTCCTCATTATACAGGAAAAACAAGGTAATTTCAATTGTTTTTAGAAGCTTTAAATTTATGCCCTCTCAATCTAGATAATTTCCTACTAAATCCTATAAATAGGTCATTTTCTCCGGAGAAAAATCATTAGTACCCGTAATGGACTCTAGTGTTAATCCCGTTACCATCGTTTTTAGTACTTCTGGTAACAATGATTCATCAATTCCACTAACGGAAACCACCCTCTTCGAAGACCTCCTCTTTAACGGTTTATGTTCAATGGTAATAGTCTTAGAACCAATAATTAAAGTTAAAACAAGGCTATAGTTAGCGGGCAAGGCCTTATCTAAACTAATAATTCCATTGAGAGATTCTGTCTCCATAGAGGCCGAAAAAGCCTTTGTAATTCCATCTTCTTCAATCGATCCTTTAAAATAAACCTTATTAACCTGCCCAAAAAAGTTTTTATGCTCATGTACTACCTCTTCAGGTATATGCGTGAATAACTCTCCACCAGTAATACAACATCTATCACCGTCTTTACCCCCCTCCCCGAAGTGGGCACTTTCGACTTCCCTAGATTCTTCGTGATAGACATAGTGCTCAGGTTCACCATATTTTATTGTTTTTCTATGTGGAGACTTTAGCAATGTTAGCACTCGAATAATTCTGGATATATAAAGCTCAGGAGAACCTTTTTGCAAAATAAGCTCTTTCTTCCAACCTAAAGATTCATCTTCATTACCAATAATACTATACAGATTACTATCAAAATAAACCTCTAAATTATCCACATAGCTCATTTGTGATTCTATTCTCATCATCAAATCACTAATACTCTCAAATTTCTCAATATATTCAGGGAGAACTACCATCTCATGTGTATCTAGATCATAACAAATTTCTAAATATTCCCCGCCAATTTTAATCTCTAAGGCAAAAAGTTCTTTCTCTTCCTTATTCTCCAACTCGCGCGTTACAGGGCCTCCCATAATCCGCAATGGTTCTATTAGATCACTTTTAGGCTGGATTTCCATATATGTAGGAACATTATTCTCCCACTCTAAACAGTAGGGAGAAAGTGATTTAAGTTTTTTTGAAATTGTCAAAAATCTATTTTTTAAAAATTCTAATTTAGCCTCTTCTGTTAAAACGGTCAAAGAACCAGTTTCCTTTACCAGTAAATCGACACAATCAGACCCTTTATTAGCCGTATTATTTTGGTTTTGACTTTCCGGTAGAACATCAAACTCATAAGATGATAAGAATTCTTTAAAATCTCTTTCTAAACATTCCCAGTTTAAAACTTTATCCCTATCCAAATAATCAATAATGGTAAACCCTCCAAATAAAGTAAGTTCATTTATTTTTTGTTGTAATAATACCGTTGCTATTTTTAAACGATCAAGCTTTTCAAGTAAATCATCCTCACCTTGATCTTTATTATTCGTAGGATTACCGGCCTCCAACATACCGAGTATCACTCTCATTCTATCCAGATTCCCTGCTCTTTTAGCCGTAGTCGCCTTCTGTAAAAGATCCGCTCGAGGATCATCACCATCATGTAGATAGTGCGAAATTTTATTTAGTAGCCTTCTTCCTTCTTTTCTTTCTTCTTTTGTTTGTACCACTTTTTGATCCTCACTTTCTTCTAAAGAAGTATCTAGACACTTTCTTCCTTCTCCATTCATCCAATCCTTAAAAGCTCTTGACCGACTATCATCATCTTGTTGGCTTTTTCTTAACTCTTCAATTCGGATTGCCTGAATTTTTTTTTCATTTTCCCTATAAAGGGTATCAACCCTTTTAACTAATGCGTCATGTGCCTGCTTAGTCGCTTCATATTCCTGTTGTGCCTCTTCCATTTCCATCTCTGATACACTCTTAGTTTCAGGTAACACCATCAAAAATTTATTGGCTTCTATCTTTGACATTTTCTATTGATATTTAAGGAATATTTAATTTATTTATACGTCATACATATTGTTTGTCAAATAAATTCCCTACCATTTCCTCATATTTCATGATACAATAAGCAGAATATTTAATCACTTATCATCATGAATACCAATGCCCCTATCAAAAATCTCTTTGAAATAATGCCCCATGCCACCCCTAGGATTGGGGTTATGGGATCGGCTTCTGGATACATAATGAGTAATCCTAAAGCGATCAAAAACTCACAAAAAATTGGACAACAAATCGCGAAAAAAGGATGCATACTCGTCAATGGGGCTTGCCCAGGATTACCTGATGAAGCCGCCAAAGGCTGTAAAGGACAAGGAGGAGAAGTTTTTGGAGTATCACCTGCCATTTCTATCCGATCACATGTAAAAAAATACCAATCACCTATTGAGCATTACGATAATATTATGTTTACAGGCCTTGGCCTTATGGAGCGAGATATTATCAATATTCGATCTTGTCATGGGGTAGTAATTCTTCCTGGTGGAACCGGGACTCTAAATGAGTTTACGGTTGCTTATGATGAAGGAAAACCTATCGGAATTCTCACCGGATGCGATGGTGTAGCCGATCATATCAAGGAAATTTTAGCCTTTTGTCACCGAGAAGTAACCGATCGAATGGTTTTTTCCGATGACCCCGTAGAACTTGTCGAAAAACTCCTTGAAATCGTCTATAAAACAGAAGTTTCTTCTGTCTTGGATGATTATCTGGTTGGTGATTCTGGGGTAGTGACACAAATCCAAAAAGACATGGAAGAAAGTGCCTAAAAGATTTAAGAACTCTTCCCTCTAAAAAATAGATAGAAAAGATTTTATCTATTTATTAAAACCGATTAAGATTGGCAGGAAATTAATCCTGCAATATGTTTATTATCGACTTTTTCCTCAACAATACCATTTGGTTTATCGAGTTCATCCTTATGTTTTCTTTCCTGATCATTATTCACGAATGTGGACATTTTTGGGCGGCTCGATGGGCCGGGGTAAAAGTCCTCGAATTTGGTGTTGGTTTTGGAAAAAAAGTGTGGGGCTGGAAACGAGGGGATACCGAATATAACTTAAACCTTATTCCTTTTGGCGGTTTTGTTCGCATGCTGGGGGAAGAGGAACGATCAAAGGATCCGCGTAGTTTTGAACAAGCGCCCCTCTATAAACGAGTAATTATCACGGTTGGAGGGGTTTTCATGAACTTTCTCTCGGCCATTTTGCTGTTAACCTTTCTTTTTACTATTGGAACAAATCCTATTTTGGTTACTAAAGACGATATAAAAGGGGCTTATGAAGATGGCTATTTTGGGTATCAAAAAGATGAAAATACTTTTATCGCCAATAAAGGCACAACCCTCGCCGAAGGCAAAAAAATGAAGCTAGAACACCTTTCTTGGGAAGAAGTTCAAGCCCTAAAAGAAACCGAAAAGCTACAAGGCGGTTATCTAAAAGAAGTAAAAATGCCTTTAGGCAAAGCCTTCCTTTTTTCTTTTAGCGAAACATGGCGAATTTCAGGCGCTATTATTCAAAAAGTAAGCGAAATACCCGGCCATATCATCGAAGAAAAACGCCTACCAGAAGGTATGGCAGGACCATTAGGGATTGCTGATGTAACCAAAAAAATGGCCGCTTTAGGATTTCTCTATTTGGTTAAACTCGCCGCCATGCTCTCCATATCTCTCGGTGTGATGAATTTGCTCCCTATTCCAGCACTAGATGGTGGTCGTTTATTCTTTCAGTTCATAGAACTTTGCCTAAAACCCTTTAAGATCAAACCCAATGAAACCATTGAAAACTATGCCCATGTAGCGGGATTCGTATTACTTCTTGGGTTTTTAGTCGTCGTGACGATCGAGGATGTTATCCGTATTTGGTTTTCGTAATTGCAAGCTATTAAACAGGTTCAAACTATTTGTTTTTTAGACAAGATTCCGTATCCTGTGCTACGAAATAGGCTGATTACTTCTAAATAATTTAAGATGATTAAATGTGCTATTATCACTTTTCCGGGAAATAATTGTGAAACAGAAACCCTACACGCGGCTAAACGCAATGGGTTTGAAGCCAAGCTTTTTCGCTGGAATGAGGTTTCCGCCTTTGAACAATTTGAACCACAATTTATTATTCTGCCCGGAGGCTTTTCCTTCGAAGACCGAGGACGATCTGGCGTTATCGCCTCCAAA
Source organism: Candidatus Altimarinota bacterium (assembly GCA_026982915.1). GTDB lineage: Bacteria > Patescibacteriota > Gracilibacteria > UBA4473 > UBA4473 > JALWQU01. The sequence continues at coordinate 9,218 of JALWQU010000150.1, forward strand.
GAACCTATTTTTGAGACGCTTCGTCGTTTTGCCAAAAAAGGCGTTATCATTATGGGCATCTGTAACGGTGCTCAAATGGTCGTCGAATCAGCCCTTATCCCGGCCGAAATTGGCTTGGCCAAAAATATAAGGCGTGATAATACCGGCCATGTTTTAGGCACTGGATTCTTTAACACCTGGGTACATCTAACGCCCGAAAACAAACACACGGTTTTTACGAAACATCTCCATGAAAAGGTTTTATCAGTACCTGTCGCTCATGGCGAAGGACGATTTGTCTCCGAGGATATAACTACAAAAACCTTATTACAAAACGGTGACATTGTGGCTTTTCGTTATAGTGATAGCGAAGGAAATGTTTCTGATAAGTTCCCGATAACGCCCAATGGATCAATGGCAGCCGTGGCCGCTATTACGAACAAAGAAGGGACGATAATGGCTATTATGCCACACCCAGAAAGGTTTTATAAAGAATTTGATGGGGATGCTATTTTCCAATCGGTGAAAAAATCTATTGAAATGGATGATTTTGCAAAAACAGTCGAAATTGGACACTTTGAAGAACTCGAAAAACCTCTTATTAAAAAGATCAAGACCGATGACAAGATGATTATTCTTGAAAAAAAATTAATCATTATGGATAACGAAAATTTTTCCATAAAAATGACCGCCCAGCATTTAGTTTCACAAGACATAAACCTTGAAAAAACTATTCGGTTCCAAATTAAAGGTGATGTTATCGAAGAAGCTTTATTGGAAACAGGCTTAATCCTCAATACGAGTAAGGAATTCATCATTCCCGAAACCTTTTCAGACTCAAAAAAGTCCTTTTATACAGCTGACATACAGGATGATGAGGCCGATCACTTGGCCGAACAACTCAGTATCATCCTAAAAACACCCATTAAGGTAAAGATTTACAAGGGTTGGCATTTTGATAAACAACTAGCCGATGATCTCATTACAAAAATTATTAGTGCTCGGTTACTCGCTAATCCCAACGCCACTGAAACCTTTTCATAATTTCAGATCGGTTCTCAAAAACAAAAGCCATAACTATTTAAGACGATTCTGAAGAACGGTCTCAATTTCCCGTGGGAGGTCTGTTCTTTTTATGCTCGTATTAGGAACTTCCAATAAGTTTCGACCAATAAATAATTTTAGGTCCGTAACGATATCAGCTTTTTTATAATAAATAAATTTAACTTTTAACTGATTTCTAAAAACCGCTTCCTTTATTTCAAACTTATCATAATTAAAATCAAGCGGAATAATATTACTCATTTCAATTTTTATTTTTTTGACCTCAAAGTAACTTCGTACCAGATCTCGAGCAAGAATAGCTCGTTGTGTCTTCATTGATGGTTTTTTATTACTGATTGTATTCCCACCAATACGCTCAGAAGATTCTTTCTGATTTTTCTCTACAAAAGATAGGAAACGAATAGCGGATGTTTTAGAAAGACCTTTTGAGCTTTCAGAACCAACCTGCATAATAGTGAACCGTTTTGTTTTAATATCAAAGACCCCCGAAACTTTAAGCCCTAAATAGATTCCGTTTTTGAAGGTATAGGTCCCTGATTCTTTTGTCACGATAAGTTCATAAGTACTGATCTTTAGTTTATTTAAATAATCAATAAACTCTTTTTTGGTAAAACTTTCAGCTATCGCTAACTCTTCTTTTAAACGATCATTTTCTTCGGCTTTGACGGCTTCTTCATACTTCTTTTTATCATTGATATTTTTAATGATATCCGTTGTAAGCCCAGAGCTACCAATAATACTAATGGTTTTAATCATCTCACGCTCCTTTTCTGAAAAAATAGTTCGTTGTCGATTTTTTGATATTTGCTCTATATCAAGCGTATTGAAAATTTGAACCAAAAGACTTGAGACCTTGGATTTACCAATTTTATCGGGAAACTTACTCAGAAAAAAGATAATATCTTGGGCTGATTCTAGCGCAATTTCATCTTTTTCTTCTGCTTTATAGAGTTTCACCTCTTTTCGTATCAGTTTTCCATAAAGATCAAAAACATCTATTTGTTGGAAAAAACGATTATTTTTTAGTAATTCCGCTAAAATTCTTCGTAGTTTCGTGATGTAAAGCCTATCCTGTTCGGTTACTTTTAAAGCCTGTGCCTGAGGCTTTATATCAATAATCTGATTAAGTGCTTCTGAATAAAAATGTTGGGCGATCAAAAACTCGATAGAAGAAAATTTTACATCAATATCCGCAAATGATGAGGCGGTATCTTTCGTCGTCCAAAAATCTTTAAACGCATTAGCCGGATCCCTAGGATAGATCGTCTTTAACCATGATTTTTGGGCAATACTGAGTAAATTCCATTTTTTATTTATGGTTGAATTTGCCATCACTTTTTTCCATTCATCAGATTTATACACCTCACTAAAAGCCTTTAATTCTTCGACAGCAAGCTCTTTCTCATTATCGATAACACTCACATTAGCCTTTATAAAATGAGGAATGACTTCCGTAAACCGTAGATTCATTTTCTTTTGTTCAGGATAACCAATAGCCAGATTATATTGTATCGACTTTAAAAGATGTGCCACATTCCCTACAACGAGCTGTGAATCAAACCACATCCATGTTTTGGGTGTCTTTTGCGCATAATCTTTCATTTGGTCTTCGATTTTTTTCTTCGATAAAATGGCTGACGCTATTTGCTTTTCCGTATCGGTTTTAGACTTAGCACTATCAGGATCTAGATCCAATGAAAAGTTTTGCATCCGTAGTTCCTTACGCAGCTTTGTATAATATAATTTCCCTGTTTTTTCCGAAAGAAGGTCTTCCGATATGTCGACAAACATATTAGCCGGTATAACAAAAGGGGTTTTGGCGTTATCAAAAAATAACTCAATATTATGATCTATGGCGTATATCTTGAGTCGTTTTTTATCGATATTTCGTTCTATAAAAATAGAAGCATTCGGAAAACTAACGACTAAGTCCCCTACTTTTACCTGTGTTATCGCCACAGAAAAGGTCTTATGGTCAAAAGGGTTTTTAAAGTTGCTAAGGGCTTTTTCATAAGCCTGTTCCGGTACGAAAATGGCTGAAATAAAAATATTACCGCTTATTATTTCCCGATTTTGACCACTAAAATCAACCGTACTTTCCGGATAAATGGCTAAAAACTCATAATTATCCGTAAAAATGGTTTTCACGGTTGGCTTATTATTTTCATACTTTTTCGCAAAAGATTCTGTGTCCATAAAAGGATTTGGAATACTGTCTTCAAACGCAAAACGACTATTCTCGGTCATAAGCGTAATGACAAAGATTAAGATCGCAATGGCGGTTGTGAATATTACTTGACCGAGTTTCATGAATTTTAGTGGGTCATTTTTAAGGATAAAAATCTATAGATCATATCATAAAACCTTAATAGACTCAATCATTTTATGGGATTTAAAAAGAAATTCTGATCTTAATTTTGATATTTTTTTCGTTGTTCCTGTCGACTTTTCAACCAAAACCTCTAAAATGCTTTAGGATTGAGAATTAAAACTTAAATTAAAACGGATTATGTCACCAAAAAATATTATTGATAAAATTTGGAATGAGCATGTTGTAAAACATGAAAAAGGCGTACCGGATGTACTTTTTATTGATCTCCAACTTATCCATGAAGTAACCACACCACAAGCTTTCCAGACATTACGAGATAAGAATCTTACTATCTTTGACCCAACGCGAACTATAGCAACAGTGGATCACTCGATTCCAACCGACTTGAAACGAGAAAACTACAAGGATAAACAAACTCGAAAACAGGTCGAAATGCTTCGTAAAAATTGCCGAGACTTTGGGCTCAAATTATACGATACGGGTAGTGGACACCAAGGAGTTGTCCATGTTACAGGTCCCGAATTAGGGCTCACACAACCAGGACAAACGATTGTTTGTGGAGACAGTCATACCGCTACACATGGGGCTTTTGGGGCTATAGCTTTTGGGATCGGAACAACACAAATACTACACGTATTAGCAACCCAGTGCTTATTGCTTGAAAAACCCAAAACAATGCGGGTAAATTTCATTGGAAAACCTTCTAAATATTTCACCGCTAAAGACGCTATCTTGCTCCTTATTCAGCAAATAGGAATTCAAGGAGGAACGGGCTACGCTATGGAATTTTGTGGTGATTTTATTAAAAACATATCCATGGAAGGACGGATGACTATTTGTAATATGGCGATTGAATGTGGGGCAAAATCAGGTTTGATTTCTCCGGACAGAAAAACCATAGAATACCTACGAACCAAGCCAGCCAGTAAAAAAATAATGGAAGATAATCCCGATATTATTAACGAATGGTTGTCTTTAGCGTCAACCGATAAAGCCGTATTCGATGCAGTCGTGGATATTCACCTTGATGGACAACGTCCTATTGTGACTTGGGGAACAAACCCCGAACAGTCTATTACCGTTAACGAAAAAATCCCTGATCCACAAGTAATGGCCGATGAAGCTAAAGCTCTAGCGGCTAAAAAGTCACTGGATTACACCCAATTAAAGGCCGGAGATCCTATAATAGGAACGCCTATTGACTATGTTTTTATTGGGAGTTGCACCAATGGACGAATTGAGGATTTCAGAGCGGTAGCCAATATCCTAAAGGGTAAAAAAATACATAATCGAATTACTATGCTTTGTGTTCCTGGATCGGAAGTTGTGCGAGCTCAGTGTATAGCTGAAGGTTTAGATAAAATTTTCATGGCTGCAGGCGTTGATTTTCGTGCTTCTGGCTGTTCCATGTGTTTAGCGATGAATGGCGACATTGTGCCTTCTGGAAAAAGATGCGCCTCAACCTCAAATCGTAATTTCGTAGGAAGGCAGGGTGTTGGTAGCTTTACACACTTAATGAGCCCCCTTATGGCAGCTATTTGTGCGATAAAAGGTGAGATAACAGACCCTGAACTATACTTTAATGAAATCAAGAATCTCTTTTAAATTGACGACTTTCTCTAAAACTTTAATACTTATTATACATGAAATCCTCTACACAAAACCCTACTCTAGAAG
>JALWQU010000151.1 GCA_026982915.1 Candidatus Altimarinota bacterium
GAATTGCAAGACTTAAGTAAGGTTCTTGAAGCTCATGCGTCCCTAGAGCCTGAAAATGAAGATTATCGTGCAGATGTTGACCAACAGATTAATCAAACAGCTGATAAGATAAATACCAAGGACTTATCTGATGCCGAGTATAATGAAGGAATTTGTAAAATACAAGAAGAATATGATGAAATCAATAAAAAATATGATCAATATATTTCTTTATCTCCAGAAGATGAAGAATCCTTACTCTTGGCAAAAGGGGATATTGAACTGCGCAAAGAAATGTTGGAACAAGGAAATACCATGCATCAACTAGATAAAAAGCTGGATAAAGCTAAGAAGGAACTAGAGAAAGCTTGGAATGAACTAGGACAGAGCCTGGAGGATATAAAGGCGAAGAGGAAGAAGGAATTCGAAAATGATCAGAATGAATAAAGAGTGGTTATCCATCACTTCACCACAAAGCCAATAATCTTACCCGGTACAAAAATTTCTTTAACGATATTTTTATCGTCTAACCATTTTTTTACATTCGGTAAGGTTTTGGCCGTAGATAAAACAGTATCCTTATCCGCAGAAGCCTCTACTTCTAGATCTCCACGAACTTTCCCATTCACCTGAATGGCATACCGAACGGTATCTTTGACCAGTAATTTGGAGTCATAGCTCGGCCACGATTCAAAAGCCATGGTTTTAGACTTTTCTTTAAACTTTTGTTGCCAGATTTCTTCCGCTAAATGCGGTGCAAAAGGCGATAACAACCGAATAAACTTTCCGCCCGCTATCTTTGGGACTACCTCAAGTTTACTAAAGGCATTCATCCACACCATCATTTGTGAAATGGCCGTATTGAATTTGAAGTCATCAATATGATTCCCCACGATCTGCACCGTTTGATGGGTGAGGGATATCAAATCTTTTGTCGGACAATCGTCCACAAGGGGGTTTTGCATGAAATAACGATGGACTCGGTCTAGAAATTTGCGGATCCCAGCCACCGCTCCAGGTTCCCACGATTTTGACTGATCAAAGGGGCCCATAAACATCTCATACATTCGCAATGTATCGGCGCCATACTGTTGCACGATTTCGTCTGGATTAACCACATTTTTGAGTGATTTCGACATTTTAGCCGTTATTTTTTTTACAGCCTCTCCTGTCTTAATCATATAAAACTGTCCATCTTTTTCTTCCACTTCATCAATCGGTACGATACCGCCATTTTTATTTTCGTAAGCATAAGAAACAATCATCCCCTGATTGACCAACTTTTTAAAGGGTTCTTTGGTTGAAACTAGTCCTAAATCATAGAGCGCTTTGTGCCAAAAACGAGCATAAAGCAAATGCAATACCGCGTGCTCCGCGCCCCCAACATAGAGATCAACCGGCCCCCAATAATCTTCAGTCTTACTTGAACAAAAATCTTGATCATTATGCGGATCCATAAACCGAAGCCAGTACCAAGAACTTCCCGCCCAGTTTGGCATGGTTGAGGTTTCTCGTTTTGCTTTTTCACCACAACACGGACATTCCGTATCCACCCAGTCTTCAATTTTTGCTAAGGGCGACTCCCCTGTCTCCGAGGGCTCATATTTTGTTGTTTCTGGGAGCTTAAGTGGTAATGTGTATTTTTGCTTTAATTGTTTCCAAATTTTTGAAAACTTATGGGCTTGGTAAAAAGTTTGTACAAAAAATTCACCCTTTTTATTTTTATCAAGAACTACACGAAAAACTTTATTTTTTTCACGGCCATAAACTAAAAATTTGTTATCTTTTTTTAGAAAAATGCCTTTTTCCAAAATTTCAGGAATAAGCTGTAAATGATTAATACGAAACCTTCGCTCACTTCGTTTTTTACTTTTGATGAAGTGCTTTTGTAAAGTTACAGGGTTAAAATAAACTTTTCCGATACTGGTTCTAATTAAATCCTCTCCCCATTTTCTTTTGACAATATTTGCTAAACTTACTAGTATTTGGTCATTAAAAGAGGAATTTACCGTGACGACATAAGGGCGTCCCCCTCCGTTTTGCGGAGAATGGTATTCCTCTTTTTTACTGTCTAATTCATACTTATTCGAGAGATTCTTCGAAAGTGGAAATGCCGTAACACCTTTTGAGTGTTTGATGAAGCATCCACTTTTTTCTTTAATGCCTGGATATTTTGCAAATTCTGGATCATGTGGAATAATCCCGCATTTATCACAATGAATCAGTGGAATTGGTTCTCCCCAATATCGTTGACGAGTAAAAATCCAATCTCGAAGTTTGTAGGTTGTTTTTCGTCTGGCTAAATTATTTTCTTCTAGATAATCTTTTATAGCCTCCCGCAGGTTCCCGCTTTTTTGATCTTTAAAAATAGCTGGTTCAGTCAGAATCCCCTGCTTCATATCTGAATAACAATATTCAAAATTTTGCACTTTTCCTGCTTCCTCTTTGTCTTCAGGGAATAAAACGGTCTTTAGAGGGATATTATATTTTTTAGCAAATGCAAAATCTCGCTCATCATGTCCAGAACATTTCACAATACCCGTTCCGTAATCAGCCAAAGCAAAACTAGCAATCCAAATGGGCAAATTACCATTTCCCACAGGATCAATAATATACCGTCCCGTAAAGATCCCCTCAGACTCTTTTTCTTCTTCAAATCCACGAGCGTTTCTTTTTCGAATTAATTCTGCGGCGTAATCTTGGATTTCTTTTTTATTTTCAACACCGGCTATTAATTCTTTTAGAAAAGGATGATCTGGTGCAATGACGACAAAAGTATCCGCACAAAAAGCCTCAAAATGAGCCGAAAAAGTTTTAATGGTTAAATTGGTATCTTTTACGGGAGCCGTAAAAATCATGCCTTCACTTTTCCCAATCCAGTTTCGTTGCATGGCACGAATTTTTTCCGGCCAATCAAGGCACCCGGCTACTAACTTTTCCAAATAAGGCTTAATGAAATCATTTTCTTTATATTTCGACTGCCCCATGTGATCGACCGCTTTCTCAAAAATAAGCTTTGCCGATAACTTTTCCGCTAAAAATTCAAATTCACGAGCTTTAATGTAAGCATCTTTACCACCTCCGTAGATAAAAATATTATCCGCTGATTTTTTTATTTTTTCGTAATCAAATTTGAATTCCTGAGAATTTAAAATATTTTTATTTTTCTGATACGCTCTCGTTAACTTTTGACATTGGTAATAGGTTTTTACCTCAAATTCCTTGTCCGATTTTTTATTCAAAACCACTCGAAAAATTCGCTCTTTACTAGAAAAGTAGCCAACCGTTTCTGATTCAAAAACTAAAGAGGGCAAAGCCTTTAAGACCGTTTGTGCATAGGTAACCCTATATCTCAATTCTTGTTTTTCACTCTTTCGGTTAAAATGACGAAAAAGTTTTTTCCCATTAAAAATAAGTTCGCCTTTAGCCGTTTGAACTGATTCAAAAATCTGGGAAAGCTTTTTCTTTTTCCTCGAACGAAATCTTTTGACTTCAACTATTTTTTCCGGTAGTGTTTGCTTGAAAAAAAAGGCTGAGCTAGCCGAGTCACCTTTTGAGTGACCCCTCACTTGTTGAGGATCGCGCTCGCCTTTTTCTTCTATAAAGAAATTCTTGATTTCACTCAAACCGCAATCCCCTACTGTTGGCGCTACAAAGACCAACTCAGCTATTTTTAAGGTTTCTTCTGTCAAATATCGTTGTATAAATCCTCCACCCAGACTGTGAGAAATAATAATCGTTTTTTC
>JALWQU010000152.1 GCA_026982915.1 Candidatus Altimarinota bacterium
AAGTTAGTCTTAGCGGGTGTTGGACCGGACAAGAAAAGACTTGAGGCAAAAGCGGTGGAAGCGCCTAATATTACTTTTTTGGGACGAGTTTCTGAATCGGAAAAACGAAGGCTTTTTGCGGAAGCGAAGGCTTTCATCCTCCCACAAAAGGAAGATGCGGGTATTGTTCAGCTTGAGGCTATGGCGTCTGGTACGCCGGTTATTGCGTATAAATCAGGAGGGATTTTGGATGTCCTGAAGGTTGATGTAAATGGAGTGTTTTTTGAAGATCAAACGGTTGAATCCTTGGAACAGGGAATTGAAGCGTTTGAAAATAAAGATTGTTTTCGGGCCAAGGGTATAAAGCAATCAGTAGCCTCATTCTCGACGGAATCGTTTCAGCAAAATTATTTAGCCTTATTGCGGAAAGTCTGATAATTTCTTGGTCGGCTGAATTTATCAGATTTTCCTTATGAGCATTTTTTATTTATCACTTTTGGGTCTTTACGCCTTTATTTTAGGCGGTTTTTTCGTAAAACGAATTTTCCCAAAGGAGATTGACGCCAAAACGCTTACCGTGGTGACGGTTTATTTTCTGCAGCCAATGCTAGCCTTTTGGGGATTTACAAAAGCGCCTTTATCACTGGAGATACTTAAGGCGGGTGTTTTTTTTCTGTTGATTTGTGTTTTGGTGCTTGGGATTTCGGCTCTTTTATTTTTTCGAGTTCCGAATAAGGAGCGTGTTTTGTATATTTTTACGGGGACGAATGGGAATACCGGTAATATGGGCATTCCGCTCGCTTCTATCTTTTTTGGGCCGGTTGGGGTGGTGACCGCGACAATGATCAATGTATTTAATATCTTTTGGAATGTGACTTTTGGGGTTTATTTTTTTGCGAGAGGTACATTCTCAATCAAAAAATCATTGCTACAAATTTTCACAATGCCTTTGCTTTGGGCGGGGATATTGGGGATTGTTTTAAACCTAAATGAAGTGGTTTTTCCCGAGAAAATACAAACCATTCTAGAAATGGGGGCGCATGCTTCGATCGTATTACAGTTATTTTTACTGGGTGTTTTTTGGGCAGGGGTACCGCTTAAGCAGTTTTCTTTGGGGCTAAATGCTTGGCTGAATATTCAGAAGTTTATGCTATTACCCTTTTTAGGCTTTATTTGTTTTTGGCTTTTAGGAAAAAGTCTTTTGAGCGATTATTTTACCTTTTCAGAAACGGTTAAATCGGTGATTCTACTTCAACTTATGGTTCCGATGGCGGTGAGTAATGCCAATTTGGCAACACTCTACAATGTTTTACCCGTAAAAGTATCCGAAGGCGTCTTGAGTACAACCGTCCTTTTTTTGCTATTAGCCCCGTTATTTTTAGGGTTTATTACTTCGTGAGGAAAAAGTGAAAAAAGATTTGACGATATATTTTTTAAGGTTATTGTTGTTTTGAAATGCAAAAAAATATAATGGCAATGGGCATGATGATGAACGAGGAAACTCGGAGGTCGAAGTGAATATTGTCTAAAATGGTAGAAAATATTTTCCTTGGCTTCTGAGCCGAGGATTTTTTTTTATTACTTATTTATTTTAACTCTTTATATTATGTCTATTCGTTTAGAAGAAAATCTATCAGACTACCCTTTGCAAGATACACAAAGTTTTGATGAAAAATTTTTAGTTTCAAAAGAAAAAGAGCAAGAGATCCGTCCCCTGCATATTGCTATTTGGAATACAATGCCTTGGGGGTCGGATTGGATGAAAATAGAGCAGGCGTGGTTGAACCTTTTGAAAAATTCAGCTATTCAGATTGTGCCACATTTCACAGCTCCAGACCCAAGAAATAAAGGTTTACAGCGTAAAAAATCACCAGAACTTTTAGATCATTTTGATAAATATTATGAATCAAGTAACTCAGTAAAAGACCAAGGTATGGATGGCGTTATTGTATTGGGGGCTAATATTGCAAAAGGACTTGCCCCAGCTGATAAGCATAAGTGTGATTTTGCTGAAGAATTTCGTTCTTTTGTAGACTGGGCACAAGAATCAGTAACATCGTCTCTTTACTCTTGTTGGTCGGCACATGCAGCTTTGGAGCATATTTATAAAGTACAAAAAGTATTACAGTCTGAAAAAATATGGGGTGTTTTTCCTCATGAGAAAGTAGGTAATCATGCTTTGTTAGAGGGTTTGAATGATCGGTTCGATGTGATTCATTCTAGATGGAATCATATAGAGGAAGAAAAGTTACCAGAAGGTGTTAAAGTTTTAATTCGGTCATTAAGAAAGGAGGTTGGGGCTCATGTGGCCATAGCTAGAGACGGGCGAGAAGTTTTTGCTTTTGGACATCCTGAATATGAAACCCTTGATTTAGATCAAGAATTTAAGCGAGATAAAGCTATTAGAGAAAAAAATAATAAACAAATAGTGCTTCCGAGTGGATACTACGAAAATGATGATTATCAGAATGACCCTGTTAATACTTGGAGAGCCGATGCTCACTTATTTATAAGAAATTGGATAAATTTTGTTTATCAAAATACCAACTTTGATAGACATGAACCACTTGAGAAAGATAATATATACTTTAAATAATATTTACCATGTCTATCGCAGAAAAACAACGGCTACCGGATAAAATATATCTACAGGAAGTTGCCTCTCTACAAATAGCAACAAAAGACAAACCTCATTTAAAACTGGTTTACAAAAATAATAAACTTGTCAGCTATGTTATTCAGATACCAGAAACCCCAAAACAGCGAGAAATAATTGCGAAAATTTTACCTGGTAATCGTTGTGGAAATGAACTACTTTGGGGGCAGGGGCAGTCTCAGTTACCATAAATCTAAATTATATCTGTTTTTTTCCGTTTTGTATTTTGAGGATTAACCATACAAAAAAACACCAACTTTTTTCCCATAGTATAGAGGGGTAGTTGGTGTTTTTTGTTTTAGGAATTTTAGTAAAAAAATTCCAATGGGTTTTGCGGTGGTGCGACACATCACCTGCAAAGCTCACTGGCACTTCCAGAATCTCATTTTTACGAGCGGATTCCGCGCTCTTTTTTTTTATTTTTATATTTAAAATCTGTTTTTGTTTTTTATCGAGAACTAAATTAGAACTCGATTCCAAAGTTTCTGAAGTCTTTCCCTTCTGAAGTTTTTTGGATGGGTTTTTTGTCGCTCATCAAAGAATTTGAGGAGAGGAAGGCCAGGAGAAATCTCGGTTTTGGAAGTGCCTAACATATCCTCATACAGGTGTCCAGGTCCCAAAGCCGAGATTTCTCCCCACAAAGTCTCTTTTGTTAAACTTTGTGAATTTCTCCTCGTCGATCTGTCAAATAACAGATCATTATAGCACAACGAAAGAAAAATTAAAAGCCTTTTCTTTCTTTTTTTTTTAGCTATATTAAAAAAAAGACTTCAAACATGAAAATATATATAGGATCGGATCACGGTGGATTTACCTTGAAATCACAACTTATTGATTATTTGGGACAACATTTTCCGGCTTATGTCGTAGAAGATTGCGGTACAGATTCTAGTGATAGTGTGGATTATCCCATTTTTGGAAAGATGGTGGCGCAGCAAGTAGTGAGTGATCCTACGAGTTTAGGCATTATTGTTTGTGGATCGGGTATTGGTATTTCTATCGCTGCTAACAAGATAAAGGGAGCTCGTGCGGCTTTGTGTAATTCTGGAGAGTTGGCGACACGGGCGAGGCAACATAAT
>JALWQU010000153.1 GCA_026982915.1 Candidatus Altimarinota bacterium
TAACCCATGATTTTTGCCGAAACTTTTCGGGTATTATTGCTACTGGCGGTGGTACTATTGAAAATAGTAAAAATTTACAAAACTTAGAAAAAACAGGTTACTTTGTGTTTCTAAACCCCGCCTTTCGGGATGTTCGGAAATATTTATTAAAGGACAAAACTCGTCCGAGACTTAATCCTGATATTCCGCTTGCACAAGAAATTGATCAGGCTTGGGCTCAACGAAAAGATATCTATGGTGCTTCTGCAAACTACGAAGTAGTCCCTAACCTAAACGGTGATCCCGCAGAAGAAGCCGCCAAAATTGCCACACAACTTCCAGAAAACATATTACCGAAAGTTCCCGAAACCAAGAAAATAGCTATTTTATCTTCTTCTAATGGAACGACTTTTCAAGGACTCTTAGATGCTAAAAGACGAGGAAGAATCCCTAATGTTGAATTTGAGCTCTTTATCACCGACCAAAAAGACTCAGGTGCCCTCAAAAAAGCCCAAGAAAGTGATATGGATAAAGTGGAAGTATTAACCCCTCAAGAGGGTGAAAGTCGTGAAGATTACGACCGAGAATTAATCAATATTCTTCGTGCTTCACAACCAGATTTTGTCCTACTCGTAGGCTGGATGCGAATCCTCTCCCCTCTTTTCTGTGATATTTATGGAGCCAAAACACTCAATGTTCATCCTTCATTGCTGCCACTTTTTGCAGGACTTAAGGACAAGGAGATCTATGAAAAAGTCTTTGAACACGAAGAAAAATACACGGGTTGCACTATTCATCGTGTATCTCCTGAAGTTGACGCGGGTGAGATCGTGCTTCAACGGAAAGTCTTAGTAGAAGAATTTGATAGTATCCCAAGCCTTCGTACAAAAGTACAACGACAAGAAGTTTTAGGATTTTGTGAGCTTCTTGAAAAACGATAGGCTATTTAAAAGCCATAACACTTGTATTTCGGCGAATAAGTTTAGAGTTTAGATCAACGCCCTCAAAGTGACAATCCTCATCAATAATTGAATTAGATATTCGGCAGTCTCGCAAAACCGTTCCAGGATAAATAATGGAGTCTACAATAACCGAGTTTTCAACTAAGGCGCCTTCACCAATAGAAACCTTTCCGATTAACTCGGTATTCCGCACTCGTCCTTGGATATTCGAGGCAGAATCTTTGTTGATTTCTTTATGTGCCGATAAATAAGAATCAAAACTTCCGATATCAAACCAAATATCCAAAACCTCCGCGACTAAAACTTCCACGCCAGCCGATAAAAGTTCTGGGAAAATACCACCAAGCGCATCAGGCTCTTTTTTGGCAAAAGATTGCAACAAGGGCAATGTTTTACGACCAAAACTCATAAATCCCGTCGAAACAAGGGTTGATTTGGGCTTTTGTGGTTTCTCTTCAAACCCGACAACACGAATTACCGCCTCTTCCGAGGCATCCACTTCAACCACCCCAAACTTACGCGCCTCATGTATATCCCCCACATCACGAACCGCTATCTTGGCATTATCAGGACGACAGATCAAATGAGCAAAGTTCAAGTCTGGTAATAAATTATCACCAGCCAGAACAATAATGTCTTCTTTTATATCATAATGATCAATGCAGGCTGATATCGCCCCCAAGGCACCTAACTTTTCTCCATCAGAAACCGCATCTTCAAGAAATATTTCAACTTTTTTTCGATTTAATTTTTGTAGCTCTAATAAGAAATCTGACTTAAATCGCTGATTCGTCAGTAGTATAACTTCTAAATCAGGTGTTATTTTATCCAATATATGCGCTAAAATAGTCTTTCCGTCGAGTAATAAGAGCGGCTTTGCTCGACGCTCCGTCAAGGGCCAAAGCCGTGTCGCAAACCCACCCGCCAGAATAAGCACTTTCATAATAGCAAGATTTACAGAATAATTTTTAACGCGTTCTGGAGCAAAGCTTTGTTGAATTTGTACTTCATCCTCATGGGCCCAAGTATCCCGATATGACCTTTTATATCACCATTTGTAAAGGGGGCAACAAGCATCGCACAACTCGATATTTCTTCTAATAAATTTTCTTCCCCAATAAAAACTTTTACTTCATTTTTGGGTATAACCATTGATACTAAAAGGTTTTGAAAGCGCTCACGACCCTCTAATACCTGTACAATTTGGGCGGCTTTTTCCGGTTCTTCTAAAAATTCAGGACTTCTTAGGACATTTGAAACCCCGATATAAAAACTTCGATCATTTTCAAGATTCGCAAAAGCCACATTCCCCGATAATTGAGCTACGACTCGAAGCGTATCAAAAACTTTTTCCTTTGATCGTTCTAATTTATAGTCCTGCATGTATTTATCGAACAAATTTTCGACAAGTTTTACCTCTGGATCCAAGGTCCCGATTTCATCCACAAAGAATCGATAACCTTTTTCGGTCGGTACTTTTCCCGCTGATACATGCGGTGACATGATCAATCCTACTTCTTCTAATGTGGCAAACTCATTTCGAACCGTCGCCGATGACACCTTTAAATCATGCGTTTCCAATAACCTTTTGGACGCTACAGGATTGGCGGTTTCAATGAAATCCTCCACAAGGGCTTGTAAAATCTTAATCGTTCTTTCTTTCATGGCTGATTTATTTTGGATAAATAACAATGTCAGTATAGGAAAGTCTGGCAAATTATAAAGTTTGGCTAATTCTTTTTTTGAGATAATTAAAAAAAACACAAAGGAACATTTTCCCTATTTTATTCATACAATTTCTGAGTCTCCCTTTTTTTTTTATTCGGTGGGATCAACTTTCCTTTATGCTTTTTGTTTTTTTATGGAATATTATTTTTCTTTTAATTTCCATGTTTAAGCTCGGGTTAATCTTTTTTGGATTGTATTCACAATTCAATACACCCCGTCCGGCAAGAATTTTATATTTAGCGAACTTTATTAATAGACAGTGAACTTTCGGTTTAGCACAAACACCCAATATTTTTTGTGCATTGTTCTATGCAGTTTTTATTTCTTCCTTGAACCATTTCAACTCAGTTTCATCCATTAAATCCATTTTTTTTGAAGAAATGAAAGCTATTAGTTTTGTTACTCTATCATCTTTATGGTCAATTAAAAAAGTAAGTATGTAAACAAGTTCAGGTTTTGCTCCCCCAGCATAAATCATATCCGTTTTTCTTGTTTTCGAAAGAATTCCTTTGGCTCTTTTAATTAATATATCAATAATACTTTCATCTCCGAATTTACACATTAACTCAGTAACCATTGATTTCACATAATTATTTCGATTAGTTTTTGAAATTTCAATAAAGAAATCTAATTCATTATTGCCATCAATTTCTTCTATTGCATTTAATGCTGAATTAACAGTAAAAGCTTTACTATTATTTCTAGCAATCTCTTTTAATTGAGGAATTGACTTGAAAGTTCCGTGTTTAGCTAGGACGTCACAAATTGAGCTCAATTCATAAGGTTTTTTCTGATTTTGCTCTATTAAATCTAAACAAACGTTTTCTATTCTATTAGAATATGATGAATCAAGTTTTTTTAATAAATTTAAAGCATCTAATTTTATTTGCCAGTGTTTATTTTTAATTAGTTCAAAGAGATATTCTTTTTCATTTTTAATTTCAAGTTGCGAATTATTCAAAGAAGACAAAGCAACGGCACGAACCCATCTAACTTTTTCCTTTTTTACGTAATCAATAATATAATCAGCTATAGAA
>JALWQU010000154.1 GCA_026982915.1 Candidatus Altimarinota bacterium
GCTTTACGAAGAGCAAGGGCAAGATGAAAACGCCAAAACTATGTACCAAAAAAGCTACAAACTCGGTAAAAATAATACTAAAATGAAAAGCCTTGCTAACTTAGCCGCTGACAAATATAACGAATTAATGTCTAATTCCAAGCGTCTACCGGAAATACCTAAACCGTAAAGAAGAACCAACAAAAGACGATATACTTCAATCTCAACTCGCTTATTCCTACAGTAAAAAACTAAACCTAAGTTTTTTTACTAGTATTTATTACTTTTATCGTGTATAATAACAGGAAATAAAAACAAAAAAATGTCAGAATTAGGCGCCATTACGCTTGCGGTTCTTGTTACCTTCCTTGGAGCGGAGATCAGCAAAAAACTCCACTACCCGAGAGTCATAGGCCAGTTAGTTATTAGTTTTGTCCTAGCTATTCCCTCCGTAAAAATACTATTTCCCGAAGCTTCTATCGAGGTTATTAGTATCCTTGCCGAACTTGGGGTCATCTTCCTCCTACTTCTAACAGGCTTTGAACTTAACGTAAAAGAATTTAAAAAAAATAAAAAAGAATCCATTTTTATTGCTTTTTTTGCGGCCATAACCCCCTTTTGCTTAGGCTTCTTACTGGGGACACTACTAGGCTTTAAATGGGATACATCCCTTGTCCTTGGGGCTTGTATGTCCGTTACCGCGGAAGGTACAACCGTAGCCTTGTTGCTCGAAATGAAACAAATCAAAACACGTCTATCCAGTATCATCCTTGGGGCTGGTATTATCGATGATGTTTTTGAAATATTGTTCTTAACCATCATATTCTTCCTAGCCAACACGCAATCAGGTGCTGATACAAGTTTTTCTTTCTGGGAAGTTTTTGGTAAATATGAACTTTTCGTGATTGGTATTTGGCTCGCTTTTCGATTTATTCCTCGATGGATTCAGGCTATCAAGAAAACCGATAAAAAAGTCTCACTATTGAGTGCTATGATTACGATCGGAATGCTTATTGCTTTCTTTTCTGAGTTTGTCGGAATTGGTGCTGTGTTTGGGGCTTTTATTGCGGGGCTCATTCTTCAGAAATCTTTCTTTAATCCTCTGACACGAGAAAAGGACACACAAGATCTCCATATCTTTGTCTTTGCCTTTATCGTTCCTTTCTTCTTTGTGAATATTGGACTTAATTTTGATTATCAATCAATTATTCAGAATCCCATACTAACCATCAGCATTCTTATTACGGCTATTATTGGTAAAATTGCCGGAACCATGTTTACAAAACCTTTTGTTAATTTATCACTTCAACAACTACATCTTGTTGGTTGGGGGCTAAATTCCCGTGGAGTCATGGAGCTTGTTTTGGCTCATATTGCCCTAACCGCTAATCTGATTTCAACCGAACTTTACTCAGCTATTGTTTTTATGGCTATTGCCACCACGCTCTTATTCCCTTTTGCTTTCAGAGCTATTATCAAAAGAAATCCCAATATTATGAATGAGGTTATTGGGGAAAAAATTTCCAGACCAAAACGCAGGAAAGTGCTTTTGAAAAAATAGGGTAAGTTTCTATACCTCAAAAAATCATAAAAAAACCCCGCTTTTGCGGGGTTTTTAAAATCATTACTATAGCTTTTAAACTATTTAAGGATTTTCGTGATCACTCCGGCACCAACCGTTCGTCCTCCTTCTCGGATCGCGAATCGTGTCCCTTCGTTTAGGGCGATAGCTTTTCCAAGAATAACCTTGAATTTTGCATTATCACCAGGCATTACCATTTCTACTCCATCTGGAAGGATCACTTCTCCCGTCACATCCGTTGTTCGGATAAAGAATTGAGGTTTGTACCCTTTGAAGAAAGGTGTATGTCGTCCTCCTTCTTCTTTCGTCAGGATATATACTTCTGCTTCTGCTTCTGTATGAGGCGTAATTGTTCCCGGTTTAGCCAGTACTTGTCCTCGTTCAATTTCTTCTCGTTCGATTCCTCGTAGAAGTAGCCCTACATTATCTCCTGCTTCTCCTTGATCCAGTAGTTTTTTGAACATTTCAACCCCTGTAACCGTTGTTGATCCTGTTTCTTTTAGCCCCACTATTTCAACCGTTTCTCCAACCTTAATGATTCCTCCTTCAATCCGTCCCGTAGCGACTGTTCCTCGTCCTTTAATAGAGAAAACATCTTCTACTGGCATAAGGAAATCTCGGTCCGTTTCTCGTTTTGGTTCTGGAATTTCAGCATCAAGGGCATCCATAAGTTCCATAACCTTATCTCCCCATTCTCCTGCTGGATCTTCAAGGGCTTTAAGCGCTGAACCGTGGATAATTTTGGCATTATCACCATCATAATCTCGCTTAGATAATTCCTCTCGAATTTCCATTTCAACTAATTCGATCATTTCTTCATCATCAACCATGTCACACTTATTAAGGAAAACAACAATGTTTTCCACTCCCACTTGTCGAGCAAGAAGGATATGTTCTTTTGTTTGTGGCATAGGACCATCAGTAGCCGCACAAACAAGGATGGCTCCATCCATTTGAGCTGCTCCTGTAATCATGTTCTTCACGTAATCAGCATGACCTGGACAGTCTACATGGGCATAATGTCGAGCTTCTGTTTCGTATTCTTGATGTGAAGTAGCGATCGTAATTCCTCGCTTTTTTTCTTCTGGAGCGTTATCAATCTGATCAAACGCTTTGGCTACATTCGCTGGAAGATCTCCTAGTCGATTGTTTAGCACGCAAGTAATAGCGGCTGTAAGCGTTGTTTTCCCGTGATCAACATGCCCGATAGTTCCCACATTTACATGCGGTTTCGTTCGTTGAAAAGTTTTATCATCTGCCATTTTGTAAAGGGTTAAAAAATAATATTACAAAGCCCGCGAATCCTAGGTTTTAAGCGGTTAAAAGTCAAAACTTTTTCATTAGCAATATGAATAAACGGCTTTTTTATTGACTTACCCTGCATAATTGATAATAATTATCCATGGAAATTGGTTGTTAGTTTTTAAATGATACCACGAGAAATCATCCACGATAGAATTCAGAATTTTCAGAAAACGATGAAAATTCGAAAACTACCCATAACAAGCCAAAAGCTTCATATTTTTCAGTTTTTAGCTTCGACGGATAGTCATCCTGGTGCACAGGAAGTTTATGAGCGCATGAAAACTTATTTCCCTACTATTTCTTTTGCGACGGTTTATAAAAACTTGAAAAAGTTTTCAGATTTACGGTTGATACGAGAAATTGAAATGAAAACTGGGACCGCTCGCTATGATGCCAATATGGATCCACATCATCACTTGATAAACCTAGATACCGAGAAAATTGAAGATATTTCAACCCAAGAGGTCGGTGAAGTACATATTCCGCAACTCGTAACCCAATACGATCTAGAAAATGTTTCTATTAATTTCTTTGTGAGGAACAAGCCGATACAGTCTCGATACGAACAATTACGACGAAAGCTCACTTAATTTATTTTATTTTTTTACCCCCTTAATAATGACTTATATTGATACTGGTCTCGAAAAAAACGATCGTGAAATCCTGGTAAAAAGTTTATCTGAACTTTTGGCTAGTAATTACACGCTCTATCTAAAAACACAAAACTTTCACTGGAACGTGAAAGGCCCTTTTTTTCAACAACTCCACCTCATGTTTGAGGCACAATATACCGCCCTCGCCCTGGCCAATGATGAAAGTGCGGAACGAATTCGAGC
>JALWQU010000155.1 GCA_026982915.1 Candidatus Altimarinota bacterium
TGATATATCTTTGTCCAAAAAAGAGAAAGATATTACTGTGGATTTGAAATTAAATTTAATATATGGCAAAAATATTTTATCCACCATTCATGAAATACAACGCGAGATTAAAAATTCAATAGAGGAATATACTTCTTATCGCGCATCTTCAATAAATGTTGAAGTTAAAAACGTGATAAATCCAAAAAAGGAAGAAGTAGTGAAAAGTGTTGACAAGAAGAAAACTAAGAGAAGCTCTAATTAAAATTTTATACGCTTCAAAGCACAACGACAGAGGCTTTGAAGAAAATTTACAAGACCTTGTGGATTTATCGAGAGACATTGATGAAAATGTACCTTTAATAGATGACAAAGATGAAAAATACTTGAAAAAAGTTCTTTTGGACATTGAAAAAAATAAATCCAAAATAGATTCAATATTGCAAGAAGTAGCTTTAAAGTGGTCGTTAGACAGAATATTGGATCTTGATAGGGCTATAATGGAATTGGGGATATACGAATTACTTTATCGTGATGATATTCCCAATGAAGTTGCAATAAATGAAGCAATAGAAATATCAAAAAAATATTCGGGGGAAGAAAGTTATTCTTTTGTAAATGGTATTTTGGATGCCATTTCAAAGAAATACTCAAAATCATTAAATAAGAAGGGGTGATAGTGTGAAAGATATCTACGAAATTACAAAATCTCTAAACATCGATGAAAAGTACGTCTACAAATATGGTAATGATAAGGCTAAGATTGATTTACGTTATTTTGATGAAATTAAAAATAACAAAGATGGCAAGATGGTGCTCGTAACGGCTATAAATCCTACAAAATATGGTGAAGGTAAGACCACTGTCACGATAGGTTTGGGTCAAGCTTTGAACTTGATAGGCAAAAAATCAATAATCAATTTAAGGGAGCCCTCATTGGGGCCTGTTATGGGTATAAAAGGCGGAGGAACAGGTGGCGGTAAATCGGAAGTTCTACCTGCAGACGATATAAACCTACACTTTACGGGAGATTTCCATGCTGTTAGCATGGCTCACAATTTAATTGCTGCGGTTTTGGACAACACTTTGCATTTCAAAAATCACCTGAATATTAATCCGAGGAAGATTTATTGGAACAGAGTTGTGGATCTAAACGATAGGGCTCTAAGGCATACTATCGTTGGTTTGGGTGGCCAGACTGACGGTTTTCCAAGGGAAAATAGTTTCAGTATAACTTCCGCGAGTGAAATAATGGCAATACTCGGTTTGTTTACGAGCATAGATGACTTAAAAGAAAGGCTTGAAAGTATTACAATAGCATCAACATGGGATAGAGAAAGAGTGACGGTCAAAGATTTGAAAATTACCGGAGCCCTTTTGGCTTTGCTTAAAGACGCCATTCATCCTAACGTGGTTCAAACCACAGAGGGCTACCCTGCATTTATTCATATAGGACCGTTTGCGAACATTGCTCACGGAACAAGTTCCATAGTAGCGGCTAAAATGTCGCTTAAATTGGCTGAATATACGGTCATTGAGGCTGGATTCGGCGCTGATTTGGGAGCTGAAAAATTCTTTAATCTCGTTTCAAGACAGGCCGGATACAAACCTTCATTTGCGGTAGTGGTTTCGACTGCAAGAGCCTTGAAACAGCACGGAGACGGAGATCTTGAAAAAGGTCTTGAGATGATCAACGTGCATTGTGAAAACGTTAAAAAATACGGTGTAATTCCAATAGTTGCGATAAACAGGTTCCCCCAAGATACGGACGATGAACTAAAAACAATGAAAGAGTATTGTGAATCCAAAGGCTACAAAAACGCCATAGTGGAGCCTTTCAGTAAGGGAAGTGCAGGTTGTAGAGAACTTGCGGAAATAATCGCTTCAAGTGATGATAACCCTGAAAATTATCATCCTATATATGAACTCGATTCTCCTGTTGAAGAAAAAATAGAAACAATAGTTAAAGAAATTTATAGAGGTAAAGGAGTTATATACACACCCGAAGCCAAGAAGAAATTAAAGACCATTCAAAAGTTTGGCATGGAAAATTATCCTATATGCATGGCAAAAACGCAATATTCATTGAGCGATAACCCTAAACTTTTGGGACCGGTTAAGGATTTTGAAGTTACGGTCAGAGACATAATAATATCAAGCGGAGCTAAATTCTTGGTTCCTATAATGGGGGCTATCAGTACTATGCCGGGTCTTCCTAAGAAACCTGCCGCTATGGGTATTGTGTTGAATGACGATCTTACAGCCGGTGGTATAGTATGAGCACCATTTTAAGCGGAAAAGAAGTAGTAAAAAGCTTAAAAGAAAAGATAAAAGAAAAATTAAATAAGTTAAATTCTGTTCCAAAACTGGGGATTTATCTTAAAACAGATGATGATCCGGCCAGGGTTTACTCAAACAGCATAGTAAAAAAGGCTAAAAAGGTTGGGATAGACGCTCAAATAATTGAAGTTGATCCCAATATAACTCATGAAGATTTTGAAAAACTTTATAAAGATACCGAAGGGTCTTTTGACGGGGTAATTTTCCAAAGGCCTTTTCCAAAAAATGTTGACATAAATTTGATAAACAATATTATAGACCCGAAAAAAGATATAGATTCCGTAAGTTCTTATAACCTTGGTAAAATAATTCAATCAAATAACATAATCGCTCCGGCTACGGCCGTGGCGGTTATAGACATACTAAAATATTATGATATCCCCTTAAAGGGTGCCAACGTTGCGATAATAGGCAGAAGTGTTAGCGTGGGCAGACCTCTGGTAATGCTTTTGTTACAAGAACATGTTACACCTACTGTTTGCCACACAAAGACAAAAGACATTCCTTCAATAACTAAAAATGCAGATATAGTGGTTGTTTCGGCTGGTAGGCCAAAATTGTTGACAAAAGAGTATTTTACTACCGAATCAATAGTTATCGATGTCGGGATAAATGTTTTGGAGGGTAAAATAGTGGGCGATGTTGATTTTGATGATGTTGTAGATTCGGTTAAGGCCATAACTCCCGTTCCCGGTGGAGTTGGCACTGTCACCACTTACAGGTTGTTGCTTAATTTATTGGAGGTAATGGATGCTTGAAAATAACCTTTACCGTGAAATAAAAGATATGGATATCAAAGAGTTAGTTTACATTGCAAAGATGCTGCGCAGGGAAATTATAAATTCGGTTTCCAAAACAGGGGGCCATTTGGCTCCCAGTTTGGGAGCTGTTGAGCTAACTGTTGCCATGTATAAAGTTTTTGATTTTCCTAAAGACAAATTAATATGGGATGTTGGTCACCAAGCTTACGCTCACAAAATAATATCCGATAGGGCCGATAGATTTCACACATTAAGGCAAAAGGGCGGAATAAGCGGATTTACAAAACGTGATGAAAGCGTTTTTGATGTTTTTGGTGCGGGACACACAAGCACTTCTATAGCCGCAAGTATGGGGATAGCTAAAGCAAGAAGCTATCTGAAAAAGGATTTCAACGTACTTGCCGTTATAGGGGATGGAGCGATGACTTCCGGTATGGCGCTTGAAGCTTTAAACCA
Organism: Candidatus Altimarinota bacterium; assembly: GCA_026982915.1. Classification (GTDB taxonomy): domain Bacteria; phylum Patescibacteriota; class Gracilibacteria; order UBA4473; family UBA4473; genus JALWQU01. Next base: position 3,537 of record JALWQU010000155.1, read on the forward strand.
AGTGGCTGAGCAGAATTTAAAGTTAAAAATAATATTAAACGATAATTCCATGTCCATAGCCAAAAACGTCGGGGCTATGGCAAAATATTTAAACAATATAAGGG
>JALWQU010000156.1 GCA_026982915.1 Candidatus Altimarinota bacterium
TTTGTTCATGGGAAAAAGGGTGGTAAATTAAGGGTTTTCGTTCTTTATTTTACTCGCTTTTTCCTTTTATTTAAGCCTTTTTTTAGGTTTTTTGTTTTAAATTCTTAAGACTTTTAAGATTGTACCTCCTACCTTTTTCTCACTTTATATGTAAAATTTTGTTTTCATAATCATTGAATAGTAGAGCCTCTTCTCACTGACCACTAACTAATATATTGACTGTAAAAACCTTGAATTTCCGAGCAATACTTCGATATTCCTCAAAATTTACACTTTTTTCGCTCAAAATCTTGAATTTTCTGTCTCGAAAAAGATACTAGACAGGTTCTCACAAAAATAATTTTTCTAAAAAATCACAAACACCCCCAATCAATAGGTTCTTTACCCTGACTCAATAAATAGGCATTCACTTGAGAGAACGGCTTACTTCCAAAAAAGCCCGAATGAACGGAAAAAGGACTCGGGTGAGGCGATTTTAGAATCAAATGTTTTTGGGTATCGATAAGGGGTTCTTTTGATTGGGCGAATTTCCCCCAAAGGATAAAAACAACCGATTCCTTATGATCAGAGATCAACTGGATAATCTTATCCGTAAATTTTTGCCAGCCAATACCACTATGCGAGTTAGCTTCATGCGCCCGAACGGTAAGCGTCGCGTTGAGCATGAGTACACCTTGTTCCGACCAGCCCATAAGATTACCGTGTTCGGGGATTTTAAACTTCCCTACACCTAAATCTGATTGCAGCTCTTTAAATATATTTTGAAGTGATGGTGGTATTTTTTTATTTTTCTTCGGAACCGAAAAAGATAGCCCATGCGCATGAGGGCTTATCTTATCCTTAATTATTTCTGCGGAATGGTAAGGATCTTGCCCCAGTATGACCACCTTAACCTTATCCCATGGACATAAATCTAAAGCTAAAAAAATTTGTTTTGGAGGCGGAAAAAAGGTTTTACCCGCCTGCATCTCAGCTCTTAGGAAATCAGTAATTTTTTGAAAATAAGGCTTCTGAGCCTCTTGATCAAGTACTGCTTTCCAACCAGATTCAATTTGTAGTGATGCCATTTATTTTTTAAAAAAATAGACCCAAATACCCATGCCTGCAAACCATACCAGGTAAACTACAAAAATATTCAACCAATATCTATCCGAATAAATACTCAGAAAATAAAGGACTAGAATCGAGAGCACAAAAAAAACAATTCCCCAGGCACCACCCTCTAAAAAAGAAAGTATTTGCGATTTATTCTTTTGTTCCACCGTTACAAAAATAAAAGAAAGAATGAATACCAACGGCATGGAAGCAAAAATACTACCTACCCGTTCCCCAAAAAGTCGGGATAGCACTAGCACCAAAGCAATAATGATGCCACCGATAATACTTTTGAGAAGAATATCCATGCTTATTTCCAACAATAGTCTCCATTTTTATCTTTTGCACAACTTTCATCAATATATTCAAATGATTCTGCATCTATATCATAAAGAGGTTTCCCATATCTAAAGACCGTATCATGATCCTTGGCAAAAGAACCACCCTCAAAGATTTGGAAAGAAGCCGGATCCGCCTTCGGAATAAGCCGCCCATTCCAGTAAACATAATTTTTATCCTTTGCATACATAGCAAAACCTATAACCCTAAAAGAATTTAGATCTGCCCCTTCTAAGGGTTTTGTCTGCCAATAAATATTATATCGATCTTTTTGATAATCCCCTTTAATTATCTCAAAAGTATTTACATCTATATATTCTACAGGACTCGTATGTGCAAAAATATAGTTCTTATCTCGTGAATAGACACTATCAATAATTTTAAAAGTCACAGGATCTGCCCTCTCAATAATTTTCCAGTCTTTATACACATTATTTTTATCCTTTGCAAAAAGCCCTTGATCACCAAGTACCTCAAACGTATCAATATCCGCCCCAATAACTTTTCGAGCATCATTAAAGCTATATTTATAAATAACCCCATCAATAAGTGCGTAGTCTTTTATATCCCATAAGGCTCGACTTCTATCTAGAACTCCCTGTATTTCAATCTTTTTTGGAATAAATTCTCTATTTTGCTCCAATCTATATGCTTTTTGTTGCCTACGGTGCCGAAGTTTCTGCTGTAACTCTAAACGACGACTATTTTTCATAGCCGTACTACTTTTTTCATATCTCCAAGGTTGAATCCATGAGACTTTATTACTTTTTCTTTGAAAACGATTTAAATATGAAGCATTTCCTTTTGCAATTTTTCTATAGCTATGTCCCGCTGTAATTTTGAATTTAGATTGACCTTTACTTTTATAAAGCTCTTCCATTTTCATATAATCATCTAAGGTTAAAACCAGACGATTCCCCTTAATTACGCCAGTTTCAGCTGTCAAAATAGGACTTGGGAATATAAAGGTTTCCTTGGCCTGTACATTAATCATATTTTTAGCGGTTTTATAGTAGGAAAAATCCTTTCCAAAAGGTAGTTCTGCAAAACCTGCAGGATTTATATCTAAATCCCGATAATCTATAATAAGCGTATATTTACCATTTTTATCTGAAAAGTAATCATTCGTCATAGCTCCAGTTAATGTAGTTATAAATGTATTATTCGTCCCTCTCTCACAGCTAATACGTTTATTAACAATTTTATCTATGCTATTGAGTCGTTCTTTATTGATATCACAGAAAGTCTCAATGCCCGTTTTTACCTCATCAGCTGTTAAAAAGTGGCTCTCATTTATATTAAATTCGAAAACAGATTTAGAATAAATCTTACCACCTTGTTTCAGGGTTGTTTCTTTTTCCATAGATAAACATCCCGTTAGGGTAACGCTTAAAATAACAACTAAAAATACCTTAGAGAGCCTATTCATTTTTTAATAATTTAAAGAGTTAATAGCCTATACTTTATTACACGAAGTAACTAGTCTCGAGAATCTGACCAATTTTTCCAAGCCACAAGCGCTGGTGCCGCAATAAAGATAGAAGAATAAGTTCCTACCATTATTCCTAGAGTCAAGGCTAACATGAAGTAGAAGATGGAAGAAGCACCCCAAAAGAGTAACCCAATGAGCGGCAATAAGGTCGAAACAGACGTAAAGAGAGATCGTCGTAGTGTTTGCTGAATAGATTTTTCAACCGTATCTTCAAAGGTTTCATGGGCTTTTTGAAGTCGAATATTTTCTCGTACTCGATCCAGAATAACGATGGTGTCATTTATGGAGAACCCAAGCGTTGCTAGCAAAGCGGTTACAAAGGATAGATCTAGCTCCGTTCCATAAACAAAGCTCAAAACGGTAAAAATACCAAGGACAATAACGATATCGTGAATAAGCGCGATAATCGCCACCCCTCCAAAACGCCAAGGATTAATCGCTGCCGGTACTTTTCGAAACGCAAAAGCCACAAAACAAATCATACCGATAAGCGCAATAGCGATCGCCCAAAGGGCTTTATACTTAAAACTTTGCCCAATATTTGAATCAACCTTTCGGTATGACTTTTCGGTAAAGTCACCTATTTTAGCTTTTACATCTTTGGCAATAGCCTGAATCTGTGTATCCGTCAGATCTTCGATGGTGATTAGATAAGTATTATCATCTGAAGCCTGAATCATAACTTCTTTTTTTAGCTCTGGACGCGCTTTAAAGAAATTTTCTAATTTATCACGGGTAACACCTTCTTCGGAAAAAGTAATATCCCACCGTGCCCCGCCCGTAAAATCAAGCCCCAGATTAAGCCCTAACATGCCCACAAGGACAAGGCTCATGAGGACGAGTGAGCCAGAAAAGGTAAACCATAGTGTTCGTAATTTTGTAATATTCATTATGTAGGTATCAATTAATAAGTAAGGCGTATCAAATATTGAGCTATTATTTAGTCGTTTTTTTTCTTTTTCGAATTTTTTTTCCAACTGATTTTTCCCCAATATCACTAGATTTAACCGCGAAGAGCCATGGATGTTGTAAACATTTAAAGAGGAGGGCAAAACGTATAAGATTTCGGCTCACGATAATAGCCGTAAACATTGATAGACAAGTTCCCAACATAAGCGTAATCGCAAATCCTTTTATGATAGAACTCCCAATAATAAAGAGAATCACACAAATAAGTAAGGTTGTGAGGTTTGAGTCACGAATAGCGGTCCACGCTCGTTCAAACCCAAGGTCAATAGCTTGAGGAAGCGTTCGACCTCGTTTGATTTCTTCTTTCATTCGTTCAAAGATCAAGATATTCCCATCAACCGCCAGTCCTATAGATAAAGCAACACCAGCCGCTCCCGCCAAAGACATGACGATAGGTCCCCCGAAACTATCAGGCCAAAGCTTTAGAATCGCCACGAATAAAGAGGTATAAGTTATAAGCGATATAGCGGCTATTATTCCCGCAAAACGGTACATTAAGACCATAAAGATCATGGTTGCTATCAAACCAATAGCGCCCGCTGTGAGACTCTTTCTTAGTTGATCTGCCCCTAGTTCCGCCTGAATAGTCGTCTGACCAGAAAGCATTACGGGGGCATCAATCGCTCCTAGATTCAAGCCATTAGCCAAAGCCTTCGCTCCCTCAAAGGTAAAGCTTCCCGTTATTTGTGATGATCGCCCCACAATTTTTTGCTGAACCGTTGGACGTGTCATCCATTTCCCTCCAACTTTAATTCCGAGTCGACAAGGTCCATCATTACATTTTCGACTGGCTACTCGTCCCGTAAGATCGGCAAACATTCGACCGCCTTCCTTATCAAACTGAAGATTAATAAGGGGACTTCCGATTTGATCATACCCAGTAGAGGCTTTATCCAATTGCTTACCGCCTAGCTTCGTTCTAACCCAAGTAGCCTCATCCATATTCCACTCAATCATTTCATAAATATAGGCGGTTTCTTTTTGGGTTACTTCTCCCTCAGGTTGTACTGATTCAACCTCAATAATATGAAAACCAAATTTCGTTTCCACTAGATTTGGAATAAGTCCGGCTTTTGCTTGTGCAAAAACAGCCTCTTCAAAAGGTTTTACCATCTTTCCAGTCTCAAACTCGCCTAACTCTCCATATGAACTTTGTGCCGCTCCTTCAGTACTAAACTCTTTCGCTAGATCTCCAAAATTATCCGTTCCTTCGGCTTTTAGTTGTGCCAAAATTTCCTCAGCCTTAGCCTTGGCTTCCTCTTTACTTTTGTATTTTACATCATCTCCAGCTTTTTCAGCTCCAGGATAAGCAAACAAGATATGACGAGCTTTAGCCTTAGCCTTTACCATCTTCGTCCGTTCTTTTTCAATCTTATCCTTGAGCTTTAAAATACCGGCTATTTTCCTTTCTACGGGTAATCCATCAAACTCAATCTTCCCATCAGCCGAAATTTTATAAGATGGTGGAATAGTCGCGGCTATAACTTTCTGCGCTATCTTCCCCTTGGCTAGTTTAGACACTACCTCGGCAATTTCTTTACTCTCTATTTCATCTAAGAACAAAGGGCCTTTTTCTTCAAAATTAACCCCATCTTGCTTAGTCCATAATTCAGCTTTTTCCTCAAACTCATAAGGTCGTAAATCCTTTAGTTTCTTCGCTATTTTTAACTTTATTTTCTTTTCTTGGGCAGGATCTTCTTCAAAAAACTCAAGTTTATTATTCTGTTCGGCATCACGCTTGGCCTTCTCTATATCCGTATTTGGTGGCATTTGAATCAAAACATGCTCCTCTTTTTCGCCGTTAACCAAAACAGAAGCTTTTTTGACAATAATTTCCCCTACTCCTGCAGGATTAACTCTTTTTTCTAGAGCATCTCGAACCGATTCCACCAGATCATTTATACCCTGCTTATCCAGATCATTCGAAGGATCATCATCATTGTTTTGCATTTTCACCTCTGAAAGATCTACCTTGTAGTCTAGTTCAGTTCCACCTTTTAGGTCTAACCCAAGGGCAATATGGAAAGCTGAAAGCTTTTTGGTAATGGCATTATCAGCCCCTAATGTCTTTACATAAAAACTATTGGGAAGAGCTAATATAATACCAAAGAGCATAATTATAAGCACAAAAATAAAGCGGCTAAGGATTTGTTTTTTCATTGTTTTAATAGAAAGAAAATTAAATATTCTGCCAGATTTTAGAATATTTAAGAAAGCCGTCAAATATTCGTCCTAAAAAGTCTTAAGTTTTCCGGACAAAAAATCTAGTAGAGTAGTCTGATTGGGAGGTTTGGAGGATTTTCTGTGAACGTTTTTTGGGGAAATGATGGTTCGAATAAAAATAAGAAAAGAGTGAGAATTAGCCGTCCTAGTGTAGGTTTTTTGGAATTTTAGGTAAACATTGCAAATCTGCGCAAGAGCCTGCTTAGCTATTTTTTTGGTGTTCAATTTTACGGTTTGGAATAAAAATTCATTCAAAAAGCATGACAAAATGCATAAAACTCACTAGATTTTGAAACTTTTGGAATTAGCCGGGAATTTTTGTATTTGTGATTAGGTATAGAGTTTTTATATAATAAAAAAGCCTAATAAAGCCTAGGCTCTAAAAAGAATAGCCCAAAATATAGGAAAAAGCATTGCTTTTATGTACTTTTTATGTATTTTATTATTACTTTTATTAAGAGATACTTAAATATGGACAAGGAAAATATTTGCGTTATTGGAAGTGATGGTAACTTTGGTCGTGCTTTATCTCAAAGATTTAATCTAGAGGGTATACCTTTTTCTGATGAAGAAAAGGGTTATCAAATGGTAGCTAGTTTTTTAGAAAAAAACCCAAAGGGCATTTTAGTGATAGCGGTAGCGGCAGACTTCCAAGTATCAGTTCATAAACGAATATTTGATGTTATCAAGGGAATGCAAAATTCCTCTGTAACGATTGTAAATATTAACTCAGTACAAGATCAAGTTCCAATGGAATTAGATCATAGGGGAAAGGTTATTCCAAAGGGGACAAATCTTGTTGGTGTACATCCTCATCACTGTCATTCTATAATGGAAAATGAGGAAATGTCTAAAAAATGGCTTTTAGCTTATGTAAAAAACCAAGAAAGAGATAAAGAGACGGCAAGAACAAGACTCTTCTCTCGAAAACTAAATGCTTTTTTTAAAGAGCAAGGTATTAGTGATATTGAACTATTTAATTTTGACGTAGCTGCTTCAAAGCTTCCAACATTTCGCAATGGAGCCGAACTACATGATAAACTAACGGCCTATAGCCAAGCTTTAGTACATATGTTAAGAATCTTGGTAGATGATGATAAACTATTTTTTGAATCCTTTGTTAAATTAAGCGTTGGGAAAGAGCTATCAGAAGCTATAGTCCATCAAAATCCATATGCTTATAAGGGTATTTTTGAAATTCTTAAGTCAAAATGTCCTTCAAAAGAGGATCCTGATTTTATTGAAAAGCTAAAAACTTTAACCTTGAAAATTATAGACGAATATGAAAAAAGGTTTGAATCCGTACCTCAAGAAATTATTGAAGCGGCAAAGACACCAAAATTTGAAGAACTTATTTTAAAATTAAAAGAAGAAAAGGCGGCGATATAAATCTTTTTCCTTATAATTTGTGTAAATCTATGCTATAATACGGAGATGTTAGAAATACTTTCCACCGCGAATCCGATTGTAGAACTTTTTATTGCCGCACTTTTAGGCGCCTTTTTGGGGATTAGACGAGAGATGAGTCATCAACTAAGAGATAAAAAAAGTTTTATGGGACTTCGGACTATGACGCTTTTAGCTTTAATTGGGACTCTCTCGACACTTTTTCCGGAAAGAATGCCTTATTTGCCAATTGTATTTTTTATGAGTATTGTTTTTTTTATGGGCATTGTTTATACCAATGGAGCCTTTCGGCTTAACAAAATTGGGCTAACAAGTGAGCTTACAGCGCTTACCGTTTTTTGGATTGGCGTGCTTGTTGGCTTTGAGCAACAAGTGCTAGCCATTATTATAACTCTTTTTTTGGCTACTATAAACGCTTTTAAAACACAATTACATCATTTTATCGTCACCCTCAAGCCACAAGAATGGACTGGAGCCTTGCAATTACTCGCTATTTCTGGGGCTGTATTACCCTTTCTTCCGAGAACACCGGTTGATCCATGGGGCGTCATTATTCCTTTTAATATTTGGTTTTTGGTGATTCTTATTTCTGGAATTGGATTTTTGGGGTATTTTTTGACCAAGTTTTTTGGGGCCAAGGGGGGAATCCCTATTACGGGGTTTTTGGGGGCTATTGTTTCGAGTACCGCGGTTACGACCTCAATGGCAAGTCAGTCTAAACGTTCGAAATTAACGGGTATTTTTGCGGTAGGTATTTTAATCGCGGTAGCCACTATGCAGATTCGTGTTGTAGCAGAAATCTTGATTTGGGGTGGTGGGCTTATCAGTCTTGGAACGATTACTATTCCCCTTGTTATGTCGGTGGTAGCCGCTGTTTTTAGTTTCTATTACTTCAGAATTACCAATAAAAAGCATAATTTAACCGTTGTTAAGTCAGATGTAAAATTAGAGAGTCCCTTTGAACTTATTCCCGCATTGCAATTTGGGCTAGCTTTTATTGTGGTACTTCTTGGTTTAGCTGTTGGTGGGAAATACTTTGGATCTTCGGGGGTTTATGTTACGGCTATACTCTCTGGATTTGTAGATGTCGATGCTATTGTTCTCTCTTCATTGGAGTCGGTACGAAACGGGACGATGGAAGCCGAAACCGCTCAAATAGCTATTGGCCTAGCTATATTTATGAATACCCTCATAAAAATTGTATATGTGGCTATCCTCGGAACTAAAAAATTGACTAAGAAAATCGCTATAAGTCTTTTAGTTACCTGCCTTTCGGGTGGATTGGTATTATTATTTATTTAGGGTCGATCTAAAATTTCAGATCTCTTCTTGTATTTTAAATTCAATTTGTTCGAAAATAGACGGAATATTATCATTCCAAAAAGGTGAGATTTTAACCTTTAAGACTTCATCTATTTCGGGGTGATTAACCAGGATAGATTTTGCTTCTACTTCAACTTTTCCAGCTATTTCTTTTTTGAGTTTAGCTTGCCAGGTATTTACAAAATCATTTTTAGCCTTGAGGTTCAAGGCTTCAATACCTTTCAAAGAAACCGATAATTTTATCCATCGTTCATCTTCTAAAAAAGCCTGGTCTAAGACACGGTATTCAATAGAAGTTTGGTCCATAAAGAGGAGCTTTCGACGGTTGTCCTGTGAAGCTTCAATCTTTTTTTGTAAAACCTTTATAATGGCGTCTTGATCAAAAACGATCCCCGAAACGGCTACCTTGGCTGACACAGAAAAAGTTTGTGATTCTTTCCCGATCAAGGATTCATCAACTTTATAAGTAAGCAGGTCGGATTTTAGGAGCCCTTGTTGACCTAATAATACATATCTTTTTCCTTCACGATTACTGCGTCTTTTAAGCTCTTCATCTAGCATTTCGGTACCTCTCACCGTAAAACTTTCTAGTAAGATCGGTTTAGCTAGTTTGTAATCTTCTGGGCCAATAAAGTATCGAGTAAGGGTTGACCCACCGACCATAGGGCCACGATTGGCTTTGGCGTAATAAAGTTCGCGAGTTTCGGTTCTTAGCGCTGGGAAAAATAGATCGGTCCCGGCTTCTATATTACCACGGTTCCCTATAGGGCGACCTTTGGTGTCAAAATCATCGGCGATAACACTAACGACTAGTTTACCAGGGATTTTTCCTTTTTTAGGCGGAACGGTATAATTTTCTTGGGTTCTGAAGATGACGCCATCAGCGGTAGAAAGACGAGAAGGAATAAAAAATTTAGGCTCACTCGTTTCATTAAAGAGCGTTATTTTTCCTTTGGCATTTGTTAGCTCGTATTTTTCTTGAGTGGAAGGGAAGGTTTCTTCATCTTCTACAACGTTTTTTACAAAGATTCCGTCAACGGAAGGAAGTTTTTCATTGGCTTCGCCTACGACCGCATCAGGTAACTTTACCAAAATATTCTGAGTAATAGGAATCACGGATATTTTTGGTTTTATCGTGATAACGGCATGCGGAACAATCCAGAAGAAAATACCGGCTATGCCAATAATAATTAGTAAAAAAAGGAAAAAGATAAAACTTCTAATTGATTTTTCATCCTTTAGATTCTCAATTTTTTTACTTTCAAAGTGGGGTGTATTCTTGCTGACCTTCGTCCGAAACTTTATTTTTTTAGACGCAAAATTAGTGGGTATTTTTTTATTCTTTTGGGCGACAATTATCCCCAGAATATCTGTAACAGATTCTGTTTCAAGGTCTTCAGCTTCATCTGGTAGAGCCTTCATTACCGTCATAGACTGTTGTTTTAGTATGTCCTTAAAGTAAGACTTTTGGGTAATGAATATCAGGGAGATATCATATTTTTTGGAGAGCTTCTTTAGTTTTTTGAGGAGCTTTATTTCCGTAATCATGTTGAAATCACGAGCTACCAAAAAATAAACTGTTGTATTCTTGAGTTGCTTTATAACCGATATAAGGTCTTTGGCACGTAGTCCTCGTCGGAGATCAATTTTATGTGTTTTTTTTTGTTTTGACATGGTCAGGATGAAGTTATCAGATTTTTTCCAAAAATAAAACTTGATTTTCAATTAAATGCTTTTAATATTCCTTTGGTTTTAGTCTTTTTGTAGTATAAAAGAAGGTTAAGGCTTCGTTATTGGGGATTCGCCAAGCGGTAAGGCACCAGATTTTGGTTCTGGCATTCGGGGGTTCAAATCCCTCATCCCCAGCCAATAAAAAAAGTTTGAACATTTTGTGTTTAGGCTTTTTTTAATCTAGTTATTATGACTTCTTGCTTAAAACCCCTCAGAAAAAGAAAATTAATACTATTTAACCTAAAAAAAGTTTGACAGCCTGTTATTCCTTATAATAATAGGGGTGTACATCAATGATTTGATTTTAATATCAAGTTCGTTGTTTTTTCCACAAGAGGAGCGAGGTAGGTTTTTAACATCTAAAACTCAGCTTCGAAGGAAAATCATTAACGCTCGCATCTACTTCTTTAAATCCATTATCCTTTATGCAAACACAACTTCAAGCAGCTATCAATCAGCTTTGTGCTGAGAAAAACCTCGATAAGGATATTGTCATCGATGCCATCGAAAAAGCGATTGCCTTAGCCTACAAAAAGGATTTTGGTTCACCACGACAAAATATAAAAATTGTCTTGGGAGATGATATTTCTCAAATGAGAATTTTTGAAGAACGAGAAGTTGTGTCGAAGCTTGAAGATCATGATCTGGATATTCTCCTGAAAGACGCCAAAATTATTCGTCCAGATGCAACGGTTGGGGATGTTGTTTTTATTCCGGTGGAACTACATGAATCATTTGGTCGTATTGCGGCGCAAGCTGCGAAGCAGGTTATTATGCAAAAGTTAAACGAAGCAGAACGTAATATGCTTTTTGAGAAATTTAAAAATAGAGAAGGTGATCTACTTACGGCAAAAGTACAAAAGGTTGATCACCATGCTGTTTTGATCGAAGTAGAGGGTATTTCAACGCTCTTGGGAAGGCGTCAGCAAATTTGGGGGGAAAAATACTTCACCGGTCAACGAATAAAGGTTTTACTGGAGAAAGTAGAACTAACTTCACGTGGGCCACAACTCTGAATTACACGATCGAGTGATGATTTTATTATCGCCCTTTTTGAGCAAGAAATTCCGGAGATGAAAGAGGGGCTTGTTTATGTCGCAAAAATTGCACGTGAATCGGGCGTTCGTTGTAAGATTGCGGTTGCTTCTGAAGATCCTTCAATTGATCCAGTAGGAGCTTTCGTAGGACAAAAAGGATCACGAATTAATACCGTTATGGACGAGGTTGGTGATGAGCGACTGGATATTATTCAATACTATGATGACCCAAAGCGAATGCTTTTGGCGGCGCTTTCTCCTGCGAAAATTGCGAAGGTTGAATTTTTTACTGGCGAAAAAGGAGAGGAGCGTGTTAAGATATTTGTTCCAGAAGGAGAGCGGGCTATTACGATCGGAAAGAAAGGACAAAATGTACGATTAGCGGGAAACCTAATTAATATGCAGGTAGATGTTATCACTTATGATGGCCCAATGGAGGAAGAAGAAGTGAAGAGACCTGTGGCTAAAGTGAAAAAAGAAGTTTCGGAAAAAGTAACAATTGATGAGTTGGATGGTGTTTCAGAATCAGTCATTGCAACGCTAACCGATATTGGTTTATCACAAATTAAGCAGTTTGAAGGACTGAAAGCCGAAGAACTAGTGGATCTAGGTATTACGCTTGAAGAAGGAGAATTAGTAATGAAAGCCGTTAATAAATACCTTAAGAATTAGCTGTTGACTCACTATTAATAGAGAAAGGATCGTTCCATTGGGGCGGTCCTTTTTTATTGTATGGGATTTTTTATCGGGTTTCTTTTAAGTACTTCTTATTAATTTATCAGACTTTTCTTAAATTCACTGTGTAGCTTTTGTGTTATCATGAAATTGTTATTTTTCCAGATTGTCCATTCTCGAACAGGCACAATTTCTTTGGTCGTATTCGTCAAAAAGATCTCATTGGCTGTTAGTAAATCCTGACGAGTTATTTCTTTTTCGTAGGTAGTTATATTTAGTGATTTGGCTGTTTCGAGAACAACAGAACGGGTAACCCCTTTTAGTATTTTGTTTTTAGGCGTTAATAGTTGTCCATTTTTTACCATAAAAATATTACTTATATTCCCCTCTCGCAAAAAACCTTGCTCATTAAAAAAAATAATTTCATAAGCTAATTTAGTTTTTTTTTTCTCATAGAAAGAGTACGCAAAGCCTGGATATTTAGCCTCCGCAAAATTTCGTTGGAAAGTTGTATCAACGATACTAACACCTTTTTGATAAACTGATTCTGGCAGAGGAATTAACTTATTGGTACGGATCCAATAAAAATCAGCTGTCAAAAATATTTTTAGCCTTAGATTTTTTTTGGCTATACGATTTCTTCGGGCTATTTCAATAAGATTGGCTTTGATACTGTCTTTAGTAAAACTAAAAGTAACCCCTATTATTTCAGCCGAATGCCAAAGTCTATTGAGGTGATCTTCTAGGCGAAATATAGTCGTTTCGTTGTAGGTTCGAAGCGTTTCAAAGACGGATAAACCAAACTCAAGAGACTCAGAAAAAGGTGATACCGTTTTGGGTATCACCTTATGAAATTCGCCGTTAAAGCAGATCATAATATTCGGTCTTTATTCATTTTTATTTTCTTCTTGGGCTTCGGCTATTTCGGTTGTTGCCGTCGCGGTTGTTGTTTCTTCTTCTGCAGCGGCTCGTCCCGCAACAGAACAAACAGGTGTATCAAGATCGAGATGTAGTACTTCTAGTTTTTCTGGAAGGTTTAGGTCTCTGATAGTGATTTGATGATGAAGCTCTTCTAGAGCTGCAATATCAATTTTTATATCATGGGGAATGTCAGAAGGAAGACATCGAATAGCTAGTTCTTCGTGATTTGTAACGAGGACACCATTGAGAATTTTTACAGCATTTGAAGTTCCTTCAAAGATAAGTGGCACGTGTACAACGGTTGGTTCATTCATATTAACCGCAAAGAAGTCAACATGCTGGAAAGTATTTTTAACCGGATGAACGCTGTATTCGTGAATAAGTACCGGGATGCTTTTTCCGTCAACTGATAGTTCGATAATTGAGGCCTGACCGGTTTTTCGGAATAGTTTTAGAAATTTAGAGTAGTCAACTTCAACAGAAATAGGTTCTATGTTGTGTCCATAAATGACAGAGGGGATATTTTTTTTGTTTCGAGCGGTTCTGGCT
>JALWQU010000157.1:0-3095 GCA_026982915.1 Candidatus Altimarinota bacterium
CCAGTCTGAAGGGATATTCTTGGTTCAAGGTTCATGCTTCACCTTCCAGCTAATGGGATAGAGTGATGCTATATGATCCATGAAAAAACGGGAAGGTCATTTTCGAAAAAATAATTTCCAAAAAATATGATTGCCAATCTCATACTTCTAACCGGTAGCGATACCTATCGTCTTGGACAACGATTGCGATTTTACCGTCGGGCATTTCGAGAAAAATACCCCAATAGTGAAGTAGAAGATTATGATAAAAATACGGAGTTTTCCGCCATTCAAAACGCTGTTTTTACCCAAAGTCTTTTTCTCTCAAAAAAACTCATTATTGGTGATGAATTCTGGACCCCTGAAACCTTTGAACTAGCGGTAAAAACGGACTTTTTCAAAAAACTCCCCGACTTCAATGAAACTTCAACACTCATTTGTGTTCATTCAGCTCTTGATAAACGGAAGAAGTTTTCTAAGTTCCTGCTAAAAGAAGCTCGTGTAGAAACTTTTGATCCTCTAGGCGAAGCCCAAACCGTGCAATGGATTATGGATTTTGTCGCCCAACGAAGTGGTGTTATCAAGTACCCGGAAGCCCAATACTTGACACAACGCTGCGGAGATAATGGCTGGAATCTGCATAATGAAATGGAAAAGCTCATTGCCTCCGCCAATAACACCCCTATTTCGAAATCCCTTATTGATATGCTTACAATTCCCCATCCGAAGGTTATTATTTGGGGGTTTTTGGAAAGTTTAAGCCAGAAAAAAACAAAGCTAACCCTCAACTATTTTCGACAATTAAGTCTTATGGGGGAATCTGTGCACCAAATTTTAGCCATGCTCATTCGAGAGATCCGTATTCACGCTCAAATAACTTTTGGGATATCACAAAATTTACCCGCGAAAGAAATAGCCTCGCGATCAGGGCTACACCCCTATGTCGTTCAAAAAACTATGCCGCTTTCTCGAAACTTTACCCTGCCTCAAATTCAACAACTCTATGATCAGTTATTTGAGATTGACCAGCGGATAAAAACCGGAAAAATCATGATCTCAACCGATGATCAAAGCGAACTCGAACTAGCGATTGAACGCTTTATTCTTTCCGCAACCACATGAAAAAACTTAAGTCAAAAGCTCAATACTGGGCCAATATTCTGGCAAAATGTCCCGGTGTTGCAACAATATCCCTCTCAGGAAGCTTGTCTCAAGACAAAAAAAATGCGAATTCCGATATTGATTTTTTTATTATCGCTTATCCACAACAAATATTTACCGCTCGATTTTTCGTCAGTGGGATTTTGAAATTATACGGTCAGCTCGCCTATGATGAACGAAATCATGCAGGAAAAATATGCCCTAATCACTTCATCACCACCCAACAACTCGAAATACAAGAACAGGATGCCTACGCGGCTAAACTCTTTACGCATAATCAGTTTTTGGCCGGAGACAAAAAGGTATGGAAAAGTTTTTGCCGAAAAAATAAAAACTGGGTCAAAACATTTGGTTATCATTTCGATGAAGTGAAAACGCCTTTACCAGAAAAATATCTTTCTACCAATAAAGTCGGTTTTTGGAAACAAAAAATTGAATCTATTTGTAAACGAATACAGCTAAACCGAATTCAAAAAAAAGCCTCTTTACTTCCCAAAGAAGCGAAAGTATGGCTTACTGATACCGAGATACGGCTACATCCCAATCCGAAGAATTTAGAGGAAGCCTGATGAATTCTGCCTATAACTAATCCTTATTTTTTTCGTCGATCTCCCATCGCATCACGAAATTCAACCGTAATAGGTGTTCCAAAAAAACCATATTTCTCACGGAGTTTATTTTCAAGATACCGTTTGTACGACCAGTGAAAAGCCGCTGTATTATTAACAAAGAAAATAAATTTTGGCGGTGATTGATCCACCTGTGAAGCGTACTTTATTTTCCCTTTTTTATTTCCTGACATCGGGATCACATGGGCAAAGTAAACCTCTGGAACAAATAGATTCAGGGCTGAAGTAGAAATACGCTTTATCCGCTCCTCCACAATACCTTTAACCGAAGGCAGAATATTCTTAATCCCTCTCCCTGTTTTTGCCGAGAAAAATAAAGCGGGCGCCCACGGAGCAAACTGAATTTTCTTTTTTAAATAATTCATATACCGCTGACGAATAGCCTCTAGTTCTTCTCCCCACATTTTCACCGCTTCAAAATCACGATCATCCGTTTCTTCTGCTTGATGTGATTTTTCAAGCATCAAATCCAGCTTATTTACGCCTAAAATCAAACCTTTCCCCGCATCAATAATCCTCCCCGCCAAAACCAAGTCCTGATGCGTTACGCCATCCAAAGCATCAATCAAGAGGATACAAATATCCGCCCGCTCTACTGATCGATTTGTCCTAACCGTACTCCAGAACTCAAAATTTCGTTGAATTTTCCCTGGCCTACGAACGCCGGCTGTATCGATAAAACAATACTCTTGCCCCTCTTCATCGGTATAAGACTCATCAATACTATCGCGTGTCGTCCCCGCAACATCAGAAACCACCGCTCTATTTTTCCCGAGAAAAGCGTTTAGAAGCGAACTTTTCCCAACATTGGTTCGTCCTATAATCGCCACTTTTATATGATCGATATCTTCAGGGTTATGCTCATAAATCTTGTCATTATAGGCAAAAACGGAGTCCTCTTCCACCTCTTCCTCATCGATCTCGAAGTAGTCCTCCTCATCGATCTGATCGAAAAACTCCACCTCCTCCTCTACCTCTTCACACTCTTGCTCCTCTATCACACGATCCTCTTGTGGTAAACGCTCATACACCCATGCCAAAAGATCGTTGATACTTCGGTTATGTGCAACCGATATACCAAATATATACTCCGCACCAAACTCGTAAAACTCCCAAAGCTTCTCTTTGAGTTTATCGTTATCGATCTTGTTAACTACCAAAGCTACCTCTTTACCCATCCCTTGAAGCTCGTAAAAAAGTTTCTTGTCTTCATCCTCGGGTAAAGATTTCCCATCAACCATATACAAAACGATGTCGGCTTTGTGTGCGGCTTGCAAAGACATTTGACGGATCTTGTCGTAGAGTTCACACCCTTGATCGATCCCA
>JALWQU010000157.1:3105-3588 GCA_026982915.1 Candidatus Altimarinota bacterium
ACATGATATTTTCTTATGATCTCATATACCGGAGGTCTTTCTTCTTTTCTGAAAAGCGATATATCTCTACCTACTTCCAGATATTCTTTCTGTGTTAGAATTCCCTTTTTATAGGAACTTTCAAAACCTTTGATAATACCATAATATTCCTGCCATATCTGAAGTGATCGCATCACGTTGTTTCAAAAGGCGGTTGAACAAAGAGCTCTTACCAACATTGGGACGACCGATAATCGCTATTTTTTTCATTGTTTACCCTGAAAAACACAAAAATTAAAAGGAATTATATCGAATTTATAACGGAACTTACGCACTACATCTATGGAGTTGGTTTTTAGCTGGGTTTTGTATAAGAAGGTAGTAGCACAAAAAAGCGCTACTGAGTATTACTCTGTAGGAAACTCTTTTTCAAGTCCCTCAAGCGCTTGTTTTGCTTGAAACTGCTGCCAAAGCGCTTCATTATTTTTAAAACTTGTTTTTAAT
>JALWQU010000158.1 GCA_026982915.1 Candidatus Altimarinota bacterium
ATGAATTCTTATTCCAAACCGTAAAATCGAACACCAAAAAAATAGCTAAGCAGGCTATTGTACAAATTTGTAATGCTTACCTAAAATTCCAAAAAACCTATACGAGGACTGCCAATCCTCACTCTTTTCTTATTTTTATTCGAACTATTATTCCCCAAAAAATCGTTCACAGAAAATCCCCCAAATCTCCCAACCAGACTACTCTGCTAGATTTTTTGTCCGGAAAACTTAAGACTTTTTAGTTACTTTTGTGTTGACAATTCACTAAAAGTGAATTATTAACAATTAGCATTTAATTAATAAATAACAAATGAGTTCTCTTTCTGAATCACCAAAAATCGATCAAGAGTCTGAAATTAAGAAAGATTCAATACCAATTCAAAGAGTTTCATTTGAGCGCTTAAGTCAGGACTGCTTTGGAAAAGAAGCCGTATCTTTTATTGTAGATGAGGCTGAGACTAATTTTAGGGAGAGGACCTTATTTATTTATAATTATTTTCTTGAAGAATCTGAGCATCCTCGTTCTCAAAATTTAAAAATAAATCCGTATAGTGAAGATGAAGACAGCGGATCAGCTCTATACAAAAGTCTTGAAATAGAGCCGTATGGTTATAATGGATCAAATCCTGAGTTACAATCCCATATAGATAACAACCTTAATATTGGCTGGAAATTACATTTAAATGTCTTACCAGAGGATGTAATGGTGGTTAGTTCTTTTTTGAAAAAATTAAATGTTTCACACAAATATTTTAGGGGAGGAAATACTCCAGACGGGAAAGTATTCACGGTTTATATTGGAAGTTATGAAAAAACTAAAGAAGTTTCAAAACTATTATCTGATAATATACGTGATTTGCTTTGTAAGCCGATGGATCATGCTGAAATTGAATTTAATGCGGGTGTTGTTGGGCGATTTTGTGGTCCTAAAGTTGAGTATAGACAGTATGGATCCATTGGTTTGTCATATCTAGGTAAGTTATTTTATAGAAATCAGAACAACGTGGAGAGGCTAACCGGATCGTTCGGATTTAATGCTAGAAAAAAAGAAATATGGCAAAAAGAAACAATAGCATCTTTTATCGATAAGTATGGTAATTATTTTTTTAAAGATAATCTGACGAATTAATAAGTGGATTCTATTTAAGGCGCCTAATGCCAATTTGTAAGAAAAAACGTACAAAAATTCCCAAAGAGACTTCTTATTAATGGACGTTTAGGGGAACCTATTGAAACATTTATAATGCCCATTGGTATAAAGAGAGTTTGAAAGCTATTTCTAAAAAAAACTAGCAGTTGTATTTTTTTTTTAGAACGGTAGCATTCGAAAAGTTATGGGATTTATTTCTTCAACAAAAACAAAAATGCCTCACTATCAACGAAATATACGATTTATTCTGTTTATAATCTTACCCATTTTGGGGTTCTTATTGGGATGGAGCTTGAGCCAAAAAAATAGCGAGAATATTCAGGATAATACTTCTATCGTCGAAGAACCACTCGTGGACGATACGCCAAAAGTGGTCAAGAAAAGCCTTTTCAAAAAAACAGAACCTAAAGATGTTGATCTTGATGTTTTTTGGGAAACATGGAATACGCTTGAAGCCAATTATCTTCGAAAAGAAGACCTAACAACACAAGAACTTATCTACGGAGCCACAAAAGGACTTGTTCGATCGGCGGGGGATCCTTATACGGTTTTTATGACGCCCAAAGAAAATGCTAGTTTTGAAGAATCAATGAGTGGTGAATTTGAAGGTATTGGGGCTGAAATCGCGATAAAGGATAAGCTGTTGACCGTAGTGGCGCCACTAAAGGGGTCTCCGGCGGAAAAAGCTGGATTATTGGCGGGGGATATTATCTACAAGATTGAAGACGTTATTAGTAATGATCTTAGTATCGAAGAAGCCGTTTTGAAGATCCGTGGAGAAAAAGGAACAAAAGTAACCCTGACAATTATCCGAAAAGAAGCGAAGAAACCGCTTGATATCGTTATTATTCGGGACAGTATTCAGCTTCATTCGGTTGAGTGGGAAATGAAAGATAAAACAGCGTATATCAGTATTTCTCAGTTCGGGAATAATGTCGTCAAGGAGTTTCAAGAGGCGGTTTCAGAAGCTCTTTTAAAATCACCTGAAGGGGTTATTGTTGATCTACGAAATAATGGGGGTGGTCTTTTGGATGCGTCGATCAAGATTTTATCCGAGTTTATTAGCGAAAAAGTGGTGGTAAAAACAAAGGGGCGAAAGATCGGTGATACGAGTGACTACATTACAGATAAAGGGGGGGCATTCTTGGATATTCCTTTGATTGTATTGGTAAATGAAGGATCGGCGAGTGCTTCTGAAATCTTTGCGGGAGCGGTTCAGGATTATGATCGAGGTCTTATTTTGGGAGAAACAACCTTTGGGAAAGGATCGGTGCAAAACCTTATTTCTTTCACGGATGGCTCAAGTCTAAAGGTAACGATTGCGGAATGGCTTACACCTTTAGGGAAATCGATTCATAAGGTCGGTATTACGCCAGATGTTGAAATCGTTCGAAGCGTGGAGGATATAGAAAATAAAGTAGACCCTGTCCTCGACAGAGCTTTGGGGCTTATTGGTACTCCTGAAATGCAAACGATCATGGATGAAAAGGGGATAGCGATAGCCGAGGATACGCCAACCGAGGATAAATAAATTGTAATCGACCTTCGTTTGTGGTAGGTTTAAGTTTACCATGGGGAGTTGACTAAAAGTATTTTAAAAATGAATATCACCAAAAGTACGAATCAAAAGGTAAGTAGCTGGAGGGCTTTTGGTTATGGGATGGCTTTTTTCCTTATTTTTTATGTCAGTACGGGCGTAATGGCATCGGGGAAACAATCGGAGTCATCAGTGATAATACTGTTGTTTCCGGATAATAGCGAGATTCACCTAGATTTTACCGAAACCCCCGAGCTGTTGACCCAAAAACCTGATTATAATTTATCAATTGGCGACTATGATTTACCGATTAGTCTGGAAAAAGAAACCCTTATAAAATCATCTGATTATTTGGCGTTTGAAACCACCTTTAGAACGGTTGTTGATGAGGTTGTTTTACATAACCTTCTGGCGGATGAGGGGATTTTTGAGGTAAAGCACAGCGACCCAATTACGATTACGGTCGATTCGGAGACGAAAAAAGTTCAGTTCGAAGGCACTCCTTATGCCGGGTTTGATGTGGATGAACCACGGCTGGTAATGCTTGTGAATCAAGCTTTAGAAACAGGGATACACGATATTAGTGTGCCCGCAAAACGAACCTTTTCAAAAGTTGTCGTACCGCCCGAACTAGCCAAACGAGGGATAAAAGAAGTGCTGGCGGTTGGTCAGTCTAATTTTGCGGGATCTTCGTATGCACGACTTCGAAATATACGGGCTGGAAGTGCTCGATTTAACGGTTTTTTTGTGAAAAAAGGCGATAAATTTTCCTTTAATACCCAATTGGGCGAAGTCGATGAGGCACATGGTTTTGCAC
>JALWQU010000159.1 GCA_026982915.1 Candidatus Altimarinota bacterium
AACGGTTCTTCATGAATAATTACGGTATTCGTAATCGTGACTTCTTTCACTTCCGAATCAAAGGTCTTTTTTCTTAAATCCCCTCACTTTAGGAATTAGCCAATACCAGTATTACCTGTTGCACTAGAGGATGAATCTGTATTAAAATTGAGCTTCAATAATATTTCCCGGTCCCCAAATACTAGGTTCAGTAGAACTTCCAAATGGATTGGTATTTAAATCTTGTGAAGAGAACGCTTTTAAGGCTTTTAGTAAATGTTCAATAGCCTTTTTGGACCGTTTGCCATCAGAAGGGCTTTCCATAAAAGGAAGCGTGCACTGGAATTTTTTGAGGGCTGCGGCTGTATTTCGCCCCCAAAGAGCATCAATAGTTCCAGGGTTATAACCCATAAGTTTTAAAGCCGCCTGCATTGCTAAGACAGCTTTCTTAGAGAGTGGATCATTAATATTAGACAAAAGCTCTATGGCTTCATTCTCAGTTATTCCATCCGTAATAGTTACCCCAACCTCTAAAGAATTAGTATCTTTAAAATGTGTTGAAACCGTTATTCCATTTGTATTTTCTGAATGTTGTTGCATTATACAGTCAGGGAGCTCGAATGAATCAGCTGCGTGATTGTTTTGAGCATTCGCTGTTGGGGTAAGAGTGAGTGCTCCAACCAGTGCAGCCATTTGTAAAGAAGGTTTTTCCATAATAAAAAAATTAAAAGATAGTTAATATTTTTTTACTTTTAAATCATGGTGTGTCAATACTTTTTTTGAAAAAATATGTTTTAATGGTAAAATATTATTTATCGGAGGCGATACTATTTCAATTGAAACTTATTACAAAGCAAAAATTTGTCGTTGCTTAATTACTAGCTATAATTGGGTAGATCGTTCTAAATCATAAGTAACATGCTCCACGATATTTTTTTTCACGAATACTTCTGGCTTTCTTTTTTGCCCATGACCTTTTTGGAAGTCAGTTTTTTATTTCTATTTTTCGAAAGAGGATCTGAAAGAAAAGAACCCCTAAAACTAATATTTTTGGCCTTATTGGCAGGAATTTTGGCCGCCATTGGATTTGTAGGGCTGACGGAGTATTTTCCGATTGATAACTGGATTGGGCGTGTAGTGGTGGAAGAATTATTTAAGGTTTTTATGGCCATTTTAGCCATGGAATTATTACAAAAAACGGTTTAATACGATCGGAACAGGTGTTGTCTATGGATTTTCTGTCGGACTCGGGTTTGCCATGCTTGAGAATATAGCCTATCTCGTGCAAACCTATGATCAGTCCGGATTTGACGCGGTTTTTTGGCTAAACTTCCAGGGTCGTTTTTGGTCTTCAACCCTTCTTCATGGTGTGACGATGGCCGTTTTCGGTCTTTTTTATGCGGGAACTTATCTCACTAAAACTATTCATCGAGAAGATCACCAATCACCGTTAGGCGCTTTTTTCTATCCCCCAACAATAAAAGGCCTTTGGTCAATTCTTACGCTGCATGCCACAAGAACACATTTTTTATTCGATAATAATGGTAAAGTAGAGAAACACCTAGCCAGAACTATTATCTTAGAAGGATTTTGGTTAGCCATGCTTATTCATATGGCTTTCAATGGAGCGATTGAAGCAACACGCCCAGAGATTTCTTTTTTAATCGCGCTCTTTTTTTATGCTTTATTGCGTCGCAAGGTTTAATCCCTTAAAATCCTATGTCTAAAATAATACGGTTTTCAATTATGCTGATCGGGGTATTACTGCCTTGGCATGGAGCGATAACGGTTTTTTTACCTTCGATTTTTCGTTATTGGAAAGAGGGGATTTTGTTTGGACTATTATTGACGGGCTTGTTTGGTTGTTTTCATCAAAAAGGATTAACCTTTTTTCGTTTGCTTCTGAAAAAAAAGATGGTTTTATGGAGTTCGTTATTTCTTTTTTGGCTAGGGGTTCTGGTGATTATTGATCAAAATTATTACTCATTAATAGCCGCTCGGTATTTAGGTTTTGGGTTTTTAGTTTTTTTGATTATGAACTTATGGTGGGAAGTTTATCCAAAACAGATAAAACCACTTCTAAATGACTTTTCAGGTGTTTTTATAGGCTCAATGTTGGCGACCGTTTTATTCGGTATTTGGGCTAAATTTGGTGGGGGATTTGAAATATTGAGTCAGGTCTATAGCACGACTATTTCCTCTTGGGTACCGGGACAAGTGATGCCCTTGTATCATCAAACGGCTGACGGTTTTATCCGGATGCAGGGGGGGGCGAGTGGGCCTGTTGAGTTTGGTTATATGTTATTTGTGGCTCTTTTTCTCTTATTGAAACCTATTTTGCTAACATCGTTTTCGTGGACCAATGATCGATCGTTATGGCTGAGATTTTTTATGCTGGGAGGTCTTTTGTTTGGACTGGTTCAGAGTGGTTCTCGTGCGGCCTTGGGTGGGGGACTATTATTGATTTTAGGCGGTATTATTATCGCTATTATCAGGCATGAAAATATTCACACGATAAAAAAAATAGCCCCGCAAATGTTACGATTGGTAAAGTGGTTACTGTTAACCATTATTATTGTCGGTCTCGTAAAATGGTTGGCGTTTAGTTTACTCCCTTCATCTGATACGGTTGATGAGTCAGAGGGTTTTGCTATTATGCGTATGAGTGATTCAGCGCATATTACGCGTCCGTTGGAAGCACTAAAGGTCGGGTTAACGCATCCAGTAATGGGGGATTTAGCGAGTTATGGACCCGCTGCACGAATGAAAAATTTAAACGAAAACAATAATGATCAGGCACCTATCGCCGAGAATGTTTTTATCGATTATTTTGTTCAGATGGGGCTTTTGGGCAGCTTGTTGGCCTTACTTTTTTGGGGATCACTTTTAAAATCGCTCAAGGGGTTTGACCGTCTTTTTATCGGAGTGAGCTTCCTTGTCATAAATATGGCAACGGTTTTTGATATGACGCCTTTGGCGATTTTATTTTTTATTGTTTTTAGTTTTCTCTCAAAATCTATGGGAAAAAACTAACACCCTCGATCCATTACTTCATTAGCAATTTGATCGGCTACTTTATTTTTTTCTCGAGGTATATGTTGGAAAACAACCTTTTCAAATTTTGGTTCTAGCTTTTTGGCTCTTTCAAAAAGAGGCTTAATATTCGCATTTTTGACCTTCCAGTTGCCCTTCATTTGCTCAATTACGAGTTTAGAATCCATAAAAACCGCTAAGTGAGAGATATGATTTTTAAGCGCCATTTCTAGACCGATAATAAGGCTCAAGTACTCAGCATAATTATTGGTTTGTTTTGAGCCGGCAAATTGCCCCACACGATCTAGTTCTCGTTGATCTTCGCCGTACAAGACGGCACCACTACCAGCAATGCCCGGGTTTCCACGGCTACCTCCATCGCAAAAGATCATGCCTTTTTTTTCTGTAAATCGAGGGTCAAGAGCGGTGAAAAGGTTTTGAGTCATTTTTTTTCAAGGAAAGTCTGATCGCTACACATTTTTTCCAT
>JALWQU010000160.1 GCA_026982915.1 Candidatus Altimarinota bacterium
CTATTTAATTAATTCAAAATAAACATGAAAAAGCTTTCATTGCTCTCGGTTATGGTCTTGTCGCTCCTCATTACGGGTTGTTTTTGGGACAAAGGACCGAATAACGATACTCAAAAAGAAAGTCCAAAGGTTAATGAAGTACCGGACAAACCATTGACCGATACGGTCCCTAAAAAGATCAACAATATTCCTACATCGGAAATCGATAAGCGTGTTGCTTACTGTAAGAGTCTTCCTGATGAAGCTTCTCAAAAAGCCTGTAATGATGATACCTGGGGAACAGTCGCCATGGTGAATAATGATGTAGAGGCTTGTAAGAATATTCTTGATACTGACCGAAAAGCCAGCTGTCTAAAAGATCCTTTATCAGCGGCTCCAAAACCTATTACGAAAAAAAATCAGTGTGATACGCTAAAAGAACCCGCTAAAAGTAGTTGTATCGATATTTATCATTTGAATACGGCTCAAAAAGAACTTGATGAAACGCTTTGTGATAAAATCTCTGACACGACGGAAGGAAAAGAAATGAAAACCTACTGTAAGGAAAACATAAAACTTCTTAAAAAAGAAAACACAGAGGTAAAAAAATAGTTTAAGACGGATAATCTTTGAATTATTTCTCTCAAAAAAACCGCTGTAAAAAGCGGTTTTTTTGTAAATTATTCCCCATAAAAAAGAGGGACATAAATACGAATGTATTTATGCCCCAAAGGTTTTTCTTGTAGCTTATTTTAAATCTTAATAACGAAGGATTACCAACGACTTAGTCGAATTTTTAAACGAAAGTCGGAATCTTGGTAAGCGTAACCATGAATGCCAATAACGAAATCTTTGTTATTGGCATTTCCCATTGAACAAACTTCAGTACTTGAGCCAGCTCTATATGGACGACAATCAAAATTGTTGTAGTCTGGAAAATTATTATTTTCACGAACATAGAGATCAACATCGCCCATAATTTGATCAACTGTTACTTTCAATCGTGCATAAGAACCTGGAACATGAATTTTGTAAAACCGCCACTCATTATTTTCATTGGTATCATACTTGGTTGAATAATTCCATAACTCTGTAGCGATAAAATCACGAGGATCATACCATGTACTACTATTCCCACTCACCTCGTCTTCACAACTAGTGTACCCTGAATATGGAGCATAAGCAGAAGTGGCCGTATAACAAGAGCTGTCATAGCTACTTCCATACGGACCTTTCTTGATTCCAAAATGAAGGTGTTGAATGGTTCCAGATGCAGATCCAGCTGTTCCATTTGTGCCAGTCGTACCAGTGTATCCTAATAAATCACCTCGTGAGACTGTCTCTCCCAGATAAAACTCTCTATTGGAACCATCTAAGTGCTGATAAACGGTAACAATAATTCCATCAGAAGTATTATGTTCAATGAGATAATTTCCACCAATACCATTACTACTCAGATCGTTACCGGATTTTTTTACAACGCCATCTGCAATGGCATAGACAGCCGTTCCAGATGGTACATTAATATCATCAGCTGTATGGTATCCATAGCCAGTACGAGAATCTCCAAGCTGAAAATAATCAGCATTTCCATAATCTTGAACAGGAAAATAAAATGCATCGCCCGCTCCAGCGAAAATTGATGAAGATAGTGCAAGTAATACAACTGTGCCCCAAAGGGGCTTTTTTAGTAAGTTCACTAGGAACCTCCTTATTTAGAAGTTAAAAGAAATGATAATCCGTTCGTTAATTTATGATCGGATCATCGATTTAGTCAGAATTTATTTTTGATGGTTATTTATCAAGAAATTTTATGGAATTGATAATTTCTTGAACGCATGGCTGTTCACCACTCTCTGTTTCAATTATATAATTGTGGTTTTTCCCTGGAAATAGACGGTCAATCCCAAACATCATATTTTCAACTTTTACACCCATTCTATTATCTACAACAAATGTACTAATGGATCTAAAATTAGGGATTTCAAATTCCTTTAAATAATCTGGTGCATCATCGTCCAACATTGGTATCCCTGGCTGTATTTTTGACATGAAGTATTTTCGAGATTTCTCAGTTGTTATCATAATTTTTACACCCTCCGAATTCTTTCCAGCTCTTAGTGGTGGTGTATCATTGTTCATGTGACAGAGTATCTCTACTCCTTTTATACACCCATTTCGATGAAATACTGTGTCCGAAGGATTATTACTGCAAGAAAAAAACTCAATATTAGATTCTTTTAAGTATTCTTTCTGGTACTTATCTGGCTTTTCAATAATTTTTGTAAAATCCATTACTGGGTAGGTAAACTCAATTTCTAATTCTTCTGAGATTACAGTTTTTTTGGGAGCTTTTTCTACCACTTTTGCAGTTAGACTATTTAGTCGTATAATTTTTAACTGATTCTCTTTTTTTCTTATCTTTTTAATAGTGGCCGAAACTAGTTCATTCTGCTTATTCTTATTTATTTTCCGTTGTCTTATTGTTTCTAAAGAATTAACTAAATTTTGTAATCCTTCTTCCGCTATCTCCAACTTTTCAGAGGGAGTTTCTGCTCTATCATTTATTAGCTTAATCTCAAATTGTTCTTCATCCATTCCGGTGATTCCTGCCACAGGCGTAGAAACTGAAAAAATCCCCATAACCGACAACCATAATGTTTGGATAAAATCCATGCTTTTTATATTTAGTAACTAATTTATTTTTGATGATTATTTATCAAGGAATTTTATGGAATTGATAATTTCTTGAACACACAATGGCTCACTACTCTCCGTCTCGATTATATAATTGTGGTTTTTCCCAGGGAATAGTCGGTCAATCCCAAGTGTTGTATTTTTGATTTTCACCCCCATTACATTATTAACCATAAATGTATCTATTTGTCGAAAATTAGGAATTTCAAACTTTTTTAGATAATCTGGTGCATCCTCTTCTAACATCCGTATCCCCTGTTTTAATCTTGATGCGAAATATTCACGGAATTCCTTGTCGGTAGTCATAATACGCACACCTTCTGCTTTCGTTCCAGGCATTAATGGTGGGGTATCTTGATTCATATGGCAACGTATTTCTATGCCTTTCATACATTCATTCCTATGATTTATTTCATGAAATTTATTATCACAATCAAAAAAAGTAATATTCGATTTTTTTAAAAATTCTTTTTGATATTCATTTGGTTCGCTAATAATTTTTGTAAAATCCATTACTGGATAGGTAAACTCAATTCCTAATTCCTCCGACCTAATAGTTTTTCTTGGAGCTTTTTCTACTGCTTTTTTTGTTAATTGATTCATTGCTTTACGAAATCGCTCTGCCTTCAAAGATCTTTCCCAAATAGCAATAAACTTATCCTTATTTCGTATCTCCTCTATAATCGCTAAAATCAGTTTATCTTGTGCTGCTTTATCCATTTTCTTTTGCCTTAATGGCTCTAATGAATTCACTAAGTTTTGTTTTTCCTTTTTATACTTTTTTATTTTTTCAAACAAGGATGGCTCTCTATTTT
>JALWQU010000161.1:0-1789 GCA_026982915.1 Candidatus Altimarinota bacterium
ATTCCCAAGGTATGGGAGATACAATGTGGAGAATTGTGTCTTCTGGGATAATTTTGCGGATCTCTATCAAAAATTTTAGAATATTCTTGGGTGAGCGTCTAATTTGGATATCTCTTATCACCACATAGGATGGTTTAACATCTCGTAAAATTTCGTATACTGAGGGATTTGGATAATAGGATATGGATATTATTTCACTCCCACTTAGTTTTGCAGCAAATTCTTCTAAACTTTTCCTCACAACATCTTCCCTATATTGCGGTATCAGATGGGGAAAATGGGTGATATCATTGGGATCGAGTTCAATTTTCCTTCCTTTTGCAAGTTGGGAAAAACTTTCAAATATTACATATTTATAATTTGAAATTAGAGACATGGCAGGGGTTTTTATTCCATTTATCTCCCCGACTCTAGCAGCTAAATCCGTTTCAACGATATCTAAAAACAATGGCTTCACCATTTATTTGCTGAGCATCAGAATAGACAACCTATATTTTGATTAAAAAGGGGAATGGTTATGACGAGCGGCCGTGGGGAGCAGGCAGATAAATTGGATAAAACTAAGAAAATTTGGAAAAGGTTTCTAGAAAGATTAGAAATATATAGGAAAAAAGGGAAGGTGGTAACGGAAACCAGTCCTATTAAAATGTTTTTGAAATCGATGAAGGTGGCTGTTAAAATAAATCAGCGAAGAGCTTTTGTGTTAACTGGAAGAAGCTATGAACGCTCTGTTAAGTTGATCGAGGAAATGATAAAAAATTATCTAAAAGAGTTTAATATAAAACAAAATTTCAGTCTCCTATTTGCATGCCATAGTAAAGATTCTGAGCCCGAAAAACTACACTTAAATGCTCTAAAAGACATGTTATGGACCATAAACTTTGACAAAGTGGTTTCGCTGGATGTTATCGATTTCAAGGAAAGTAAGAGTGTTATGGGGAGAACGTATAGTGGTGCAATAATCGATTTGTTTGTTGATTTACACCCAAATGACATTGGCAGAGTGATAGAGACGGTTTCTGGTGGTGGTTTCATTTTTCTACTTCTTCCTTCTATAGAAGATTTTTCAGAAATGAAAACAAAATTTCACAAATACATAACCACGATACCTTGGACTATTAAAGATGTACCTGGTAGATTTCACAAATTTTTCATAAAAAATCTCTTTGCAAATCAAGGCGTATACATAATTGATGTAGACAATAAAAAAATTATAAGGGAACCAAAGGAACCCAAAAGTGTTAAAAGATTTGAGCATAAAAAGCCTAAATTGCCATTAAAAACAGATCTCCCCCAAGTAATTTATGAAATGGCATTAACACAAGATCAAGTTGAAGCAATTAAAGCGATGGAAGGCATCACAAAGAAATGGAGGCGGAAGGACGTAGTAATAATTACCGCTGATAGAGGTAGAGGAAAAAGCGCATCGGTCGGCATATTCCTCGGAGTGCTAGCTAAAATTTATGCTGGTAAGGGGCATTTAGGGCGTTTTCTAGTTCTAGTGACAGCACCAGAAGAATACAATGTATACACACTATTTGAATTTGCGAAAAAAACATTAACAATGCTGGGAGAAAAAATAAAGGTTTATGAAAGCCCCCCTGAGATAAGGGGTAAGGGTTATGTTATAGCCTACTATCCCCCATTCGATGCGACCAAAGTGGCTAAACGGGATAGGCCGGAAATCATTGTAGTTGATGAAGCGGCAGGGATTCCCGTTCCTGTTCTCTTCAAGCTCTTAGAGCAAACCAATAAGATAGTATATTCTTCGACGATACATGGGTATGAA
>JALWQU010000161.1:1799-3459 GCA_026982915.1 Candidatus Altimarinota bacterium
GGCAGAGGCTTTTCAGTTAGATTCATAGAGAAAGTTAAAAACATGAAAGATGTTTCGCTTAAACTTGTTAAAATGGATGAGCCAATAAGGTATTCGAAGGGTGATCCGATAGAGATGTTTGTCTTTAATACGCTTTTGCTAAAAGCAACGCCCCCAGAGTTGACCAAGGAGGATTATGAGGATGTTGAAAAACTTAATGTGTATTTGGAACATGTTGACTTAGATAAGTGGTTTCTTGAGGATTCAAGAGATCTTGAACAATTTGTAGGGATATACGTATATGCACACTATAGAAATGAACCTAAGGATCTTGGAATTTTGGCGGATGCGCCTCACTATGAAGCTTTCGCACTTAGAACATCCACCGGGAATGTAGTCACATCGATTCTAGTAGCTAAAGAGGGTTCATTGCCCAAGGATTTGATAAATGAAATTTATAAAAGTAAAGAAGCTGAGCCTTCAGGTCATCTTATTCCGGTTGCAATCGAGAAGCATTATAGATCCAAGAAGTTTCCTAAGCTGAAGGGGATAAGGGTTGTAAGAATAGCCACTCACCCAAAGTTGATGGGTAGAGGTTTAGGTAGCAAGGCATTAGAGTTGCTGGAAAAGGTTTATAGGGAGAAAGGGTACGATTGGATTGGTTCAGGTTTCGGTGCCAATCCTAGATTAATTAAATTTTGGTTGAAAAATAGGTATGTTCCAATACATATTTCACCAAGAAGGAATAAGGTTTCAGGGGAGTATACTGTTGTTGTGTTGAAGCCGCTGAAAAAAGATTTGGAAAATGAGATAAGGGAATATTATCGCGAATTTAGGATAAAATTTGTAGAATGGTTAAGATACATCCACTATGATATAGAACCCGAATTGGCGAGAGCGCTGCTTGTTGAGGGCCACATTTGGAGAAAGATTAAATCAAAATTTGCTCTAGAACCGAGACTTACAAAAATACAGAGAAAAAGATTAGAAGCCTTTTTGATGGGTGTTCTGAGCTATGAACTAACAAGCGATGCCGTCAATGAGCTGGTGAAAAATTATTTCATCGATGAGGATCCTAAAAAACCTAAGCTCTCAGCTGATGAAGAATTGATATTGATATGTAGAACACTACAAGCTAGAACCTTGAGTCAAACTGTAGACATAATGAGAATTGATAGAAATGTTGCAAAACAAAGATTTGAAAACAGTATAAAGAAGCTTTGCGATCATTATATAAAGAATTAATAAGTTAAGTATAAAAAGGGAGAAGGCCTGGTAGCCCCGGAGGGATTCGAACCCTCGTAACCTGGTCCAAAGCCAGGCATGCTTGTCCGCTACACTACGGGGCTTTTTTGTTATGTTATATCATTACTTTTTTGTTTTTAATTTTTTTGATAGTCTACCCTGTTTTTTCAGAGGTTTCGTAAAATTCTTTTAACACTTCCTCTACAGGTATTTCCTCAATTTTGTTGATTAGAAGGTATGTTGTGTTATCTTGTTTTATTTTTGGTCTAACTGTTAGTAAATATTCCAAACCTAAAATCTTATTCAAGAAATCTTTGAATTTTTCGATATCTTTTTCAGGGTTTTGGTATCCAAGTTCTTTTAGTGAACTTTCTTTTATCAATGCTTCGCAGCTCTCCACGCCATCATCAATTGTCACATTTGCAAAATATTCCCT
>JALWQU010000162.1 GCA_026982915.1 Candidatus Altimarinota bacterium
TTTATTTAAGCCTTTTTTTAGGTTTTTTGTTTTAAATTCTTAAGACTTTTAAGATGGATTCTGTCAGAATCAAATAGCTTCTTTTAAGTAGTTTTTCTGTTTAATTTAAGAGAAAAAATGTCCTCAATTGAGTGTTAAATTTGTATTAATATTAAGTATTGCCATACCTAAGCTTATGTATTAAATATATAAATATGAGGTCTTTTTTGTTTATTATTTTTGTACTTATAGCTTTTTATAGGGCTGTACCGGTGATAATGGCTTCGAACAAAGGTCATTGGAAGCGTGTAGAAGTTTTGAAGGTCATCGATAATGAGCGGTTTATGACTAAGCGATACCGTATTATTCGGATTAACGGCATTGATAGTGCGGATATTTATCATCCATCTAGACGGACAGCTTGTCTCAGTCGTCCGATACAAAGAACGTTGCAAAAACTTTTAGAAGGGGCTACGGTCAAAATTTTTGAAGATGGAACACAGAATAAAAAGGGCGATTATCCGCGTCATGTAAAGCTTAAAGATAAAACAAACCTTACCAAATTTATGCTTGAGCGAGGTCTGGGGAAAATACCGGATGGTTACGAAAATCCTAAGTATTTTCGTGCCTATTTCAAAGCGCAGGAAAAGGCTAAATCCGAAAAGTGGGGACTATGGAAAGGGTGTAATAACTGGAATAATTTAGCTCATTGGAAGTATAAAAAAGGGCTAGATCCTATATTTTACAAAAAATATAAGAATTTTCGGCATTCTATTGCCACCGGTTGGGTGGAAGAAGTTTTGTCCGGGGTTTTTTTTCGGTTAAAAAATGGTTTGAAGGTAGAGCTTATTGGCGCAATGCTTCCTCCCGAGAATGGAACAGAGGCGGCACAGTGCTTTCGGCGTGAATCAAAGCAGTACCTTACTAATTTGATAGGGGGTCGAAAAGTTTTTTTAGTAAAGGATAAGTCACAACTTAACCCTAAAAATAATCTTTGGCGTTATGTGTATTTGCCGCAGACGCGTTATCGAAACCAGATTTTTGTGAATAAAAATATTATTCAAAATGGGTTTGGTAAGTTTGTCTCAAATGGCATTGATACGCGTTTTGATACTCTTTTTATGAACTCACAGGCAGAGGCTTATGCTCATCCTGATGGTGCTTGGCGAACCTGCATTAAATCACTCTTAACCGACAAAAAAGTTATTGAAGAGCCAAAAGAAAAACCGCTTGTCTACGATGAATCTTGTCGGATAAAGGGGAATATTTCTGGGACCAAGAAAAAGCGCAAAAAGACCTACCACACACCGCGATCAGGTTGGTATAAGCGTATTGTGGCAGAGCGGTGTTTTGAGACAGCAGAAGCGGCAGAATTGGCAGGTTTTCGGAAGATTAAATAGGCGATTTTAGGCAGGGGTTATCAGGCTTTTCTTGATTTGCGAATTTATCAGACTTTTCTATTATTTACTCATGAAATTAAAGAACCTCGTTTTCGAAAAGGTGCAAAATTCTCATAAAAAAGTACTCGTTGTTACGAAGTATTACGACCGTTCGGAAACCAATAGTTTGATCAATAAATGTGAACAGAATTTTAAATCCTGTCTATATGGTTTTGGGGAAAATCGAATAGAAAGCCTTGAAGAAAAACAATTACCAAGAGTTAAAGTGCATTTTATTGGGAATCTACAGTCCAAAAAACTGCGAAAGATAGTACAATATTCGACAACGATACATGGTTTGGATTCGCTTAAACACGCTCAGCGATTAAATCAAATAATAAAAGAACTTTCACTAGCACCTTTGAAGGTCTTTATTCAAATAAAACTTGATTCGGAGAAAAAAACAGGGGTTTTGCCAAGAGATCTTCCAACTTTTATGGAGCATTTAAAACCACTTGATAACCTAAATCTTGTCGGTATTTCGGGTATGGGGACGGCGGATTTCACAGAATCGGAAAAAAGATCAGAGTTTCAGTTATTGCTTGATTTGCGAAATAAATATCTTCCCAAAGGATGCATCTCAGCGGGGACTTCTCGGGACTATGCTATAGCGTTATATATGGGCATTGATATTGTGAGGGTCGGGAGAGCGATTGTTTCTTTGGATTAGTTTTTGACTCGTTCGATAAAATACCTAGACTCTCGGGCACTATGTCTTATAAAATACAAAAATCGCTTCCAACCGTCGAGGATATTCATGCGGAACTTCCTTTGTCGTCAGAACTTTCATCACAAGTTGCCAAAGATCGAAAAGAGATAGAAGCGATTTTATCAGGACAAGATGATCGGAAAATTTTAATTATTGGGCCTTGTTCGGCTTGGCCAAGTGAAGCGGTTATCAAATACGCAAAGGCTCTTAAACCGCTACAAGCAAAGCTAGAAGATCGAATAAAGCTAGTGATGCGGGTTTATATTCAAAAACCTCGAACGGCTCTTGGCTGGACTGGACCGGTAAACCAACCAAATCCTTATGAAGTACCAGATGTGGGAGCGGGTATTTTTTATTGTCGAAAGATGATGCTAGAAGTTTTATCTCATGGATTTGCCCTGGCAGATGAAGCTCTTTTTACTCATAAACAAGGATTTTTTACGGATCTTTATTCCTGGCTAGCCATCGGAGCACGGAGTACAGAAGACCAAGAACATCGTATTTTTGCATCGATGGTAGATTGTCCCGTTGGCATGAAGAACCCAACTTCAGGGAATATACCGATCGCGGTTAACTCGATTATGGCCGCTCAAAACAAGCATACTTTTGTGCTCAACGGGAACCAAATTCGAACTTCAGGTAATCCTTACGCGCATTTAATTCTTCGTGGTGGTGATGGAAAACCAAATTGTGACCTCTCTTTTTTACAGGAAGCTGCCAAGACATTGGTTGATAAAAAGGTTGAAAATCCTTCTATTCTAGTGGATATTTCGCATGACAATTCGATTGATCCAGAAACCAACAAGAAAGATCCATTATTACAGCCACAAATCCTACAAAAGGTTGTGGCTTCACTTAAAACAGATCCACTTGTCGCAAAAACGGTTAAAGGGTTTATGATCGAAAGTTTTATTGAGGATGGAGGCCAAAATATGAATGATTTTGAGAAAGCAGAAGATCTCATCTACGGAAAATCAATTACTGATGGATGTGTTGGATTGGGAAAAACCAAAAAACTCATATTAGATTTATATGAATCATTGGGAGCGTAGTTGCTATACCAAATGGAATTAGAAAACATACCCCCCCAAAAAAACGTCATCCCGATGAATATCGGAATATAGTGGTGATAAATACATACTTGGTAAGGAATAACATGACTAGATCCTGAAATAAATTCAGGATGACAAGCATCTTGTGCTTAAAAGTCTTAAGAATTTAAAACAAAAAACCTAAAAAAAGGCTTAAATAAAAGGAAAAAGCGAGTAAAATAAAGAACGAAAACCCTTAATTTACCACCCTTTTTCCCATGAACAAACTACTATCG
>JALWQU010000163.1 GCA_026982915.1 Candidatus Altimarinota bacterium
TAATAACTCTAAAAGAAGAATTATAAATTATAAAGGAAAATCATTTAAAATCATTTTATAATTTATATATCTCTTGTATCAATGAATAATTCTCTCCACATTCTTTCTTATAGTTATTAGTTTATTTATAATTTATAAAATTAGTATTAATAGCGATAACTACTTAAAAATATAAAAACCCTTTAAATGCGGGGCTTTATTTTTTGGTATTATATTTTAGAAAACCTTAATAACAATAACCTGTTCACAAATATTGAACCTTTTTATGCCACTTTTTATCAACCATGATGACTATAAAAATTTTAATCATCATTACTTTTGTTTTTCGTGGAAAACTTTTTCAAAACGCCTGTTTAAAACTATTATTTTATTGTTGAATTCTTTAGATACTTTAAATTAGTCTAAACCTTTTATTTTTGGTATAATAGTTATGAACATAGTTTTGATCAGGATAAAAAAATGAAAACAAAACATAAAGGGATTTCTATTTTAATCGCTATGGGAGCCTCTTTCCTTGTTTTGGCGATCGCTTTTGCGACCATGCTTTCCATTCAAAAGATGATGGAACAGACAGACGGATTAGAACGATCTACCAAATTATTCTTCGCGGCTGAATCTGGTATTGAAGCCGCTTTTTATCATCATAACGCTCGGGGACAAGGCGTTAATTTTTCAGGGACGCCTGATTCTCAAAAGGTTGATATAAATACGAATATAGGCGTTGAATGGAAAATAGAAGGGCAATCAAATCCTATTATCGGATTACTAAAAGAAGAACAAAGTATTCAGATTCCTTTGTACTGGGATAGTAATAGTGATCCAATTAATACTCCAAATGAAAGTGGTAAAGCCAATAATATTATTGTCGAATTTTATCATGATTCAGATGCTATGGGGGGATATAAAGATAAATTTGAAGACCTTTTTGGTGGTCCAGTTGTGATTGATTCTGGTTTTGATTTTGGAGA
Source organism: Candidatus Altimarinota bacterium (assembly GCA_026982915.1). Taxonomy (GTDB): domain Bacteria; phylum Patescibacteriota; class Gracilibacteria; order UBA4473; family UBA4473; genus JALWQU01. Next base: position 969 of record JALWQU010000163.1, read on the forward strand.
TAGTGATAATAAGGTTTTAATAGATTGGTCAGTCGCTCGTACTAATAGTGTTAAAGGTATTCAGACCTTTAGTCCAAAGAATAATGATTGTACTACTCCTTCTTCTGATTTTATTTGTAAGAATGATTTATTATCAGTAACATCTGTGAAAATTGATTCAACTGCAATTACTGGAGGGAAAAATGGACGGGTTTTACCGGGATATATTCATAGTACGGTAACGCTTAATGAATTCATGAGTTGTAGTGGATTAGGGGTTGATGGAAGTGATAGTTGTAAAAAATATGTTCTTACTTTTAGACCCTTATTAAAGTTTAAAGATTCAAATACGGGTAAAAAAATACCGGGGATTCCTTATATTATAAAAGGGAAAAATGGAGGAAGCCCAGTAGCTCTTCCTCGGCAATCTTATACCGTAACGGCGAATGTTTCATTAGGCGATTATTCACAAAAAGTATCGATAAAGGTTCCCGAAAAAACTTCCATCGGGGCGTTTGATTATGTGGTATTTGATTAAGGAAAGGCTAAATTTTTTCTTGAAAAAAAGTAAGAGCTAATGAATACTTGCTGATAAAATTGATTTAATACTCCTAACTCGTGAACCACTTCCTTGATTTAAACTTTTTTCACGACTTAATTGACAAACTCGTGAAGAGATTAAAGCGAACCGACAAACGATTGAAGCTTTTTTGGATAAAGGCATTTGGAAAATTGGGACCTGAAATAATTTACCCTCGGTAATTAGGCGCATCCTTGAGAATACCGACATCATGTGGATGTGATTCACGAATACCAGCAGCGGTTATTTGTACAAACTCCGTTACTGATTGGAAAGTAGGGATGTCTTTGGCGCCTGCATAACCCATAGCGCTTCGAATCCCTCCGCAAAGCTGAAATATTTCGCTTGTGGCTTTACCTTTAAGTAAGATTTTCCCTTCGATACCCTCTGGAACAAGTTTTTCGTCCGCAACATTAGCCTGTGCATAACGCTCTTTACCGCCTTCGGTCATAGCCGTAATAGACCCCATTCCTCGATAATACTTATAAGTTTTTCCTTCAGCATAGATAATTTCCCCAGGAGATTCTTCTGTGCCGGCCAATAAGGAACCAATCATGACCGCACTAGCGCCACCAGCAAGAGCTTTAGCCACATCACCAGAATATTTTATTCCGCCATCAGCGATGACAGGAATATTATGTTTTTGAGCGACTTTAGCAACATTTTGTATCGCTGAAAATTGAGGAACCCCTACGCCCGCAATAATTCGTGTTGTACAGATAGAACCGGGTCCAATACCGACTTTTATCCCATCAGCTCCGGCTTCAATGAGGGCTTCCGCGGCTTGAGGACTAGCGATATTACCGGCAAGAACATCTACCTCGGGATAGTGTTTTTTTATATATTTAACGGTATCAATAACCCCTTTTGAGTGTCCATGAGCCGTATCAACCACGAGTACATCAGCCCGAGCATCGACCAGTTTTTTAACGCGTTCTTCCATATTATGTGCTGGACCGACGGCGGCCGCTACCAGTAATCGTTTTCCATTATCCTTAGCCGCTAAAGGAAAATTTTCATTTTTTTCCATATCCCGTCGTGTAACCAAAGCGTGAAGCGTGTCGTCTTTATTGAGAATTAAAAGTTTTGAATGACGAGATTCTTCTAATACATCATTGGCCTCACTAAGCCCTAAAGGCTCATAAGCGATTAAAAGATCCTCAAAAGGCGTCATACGATCACCAACCATACAATCAGCGTGTTTATTTTTCAAATAATCATTTCGGGTCAACAAACCAACAACTTTAGAATTAAGGGTTCCGTCTTCCGTTACGGGAATAGCCTTGAAACCGTGTTCCTCCTTAATAACAATCGCTTCGACAATTTTAGCTTGTGGGGATAACACCATGGGTTCTCGGATAAATCCATTTTCAAATCGTTTTACCTTGGCGACCATAGAGGCCTGTGTATCCGGGTCACAGTTTTTATGAATAACCCCAACCCCTCCGTGAAGCGCCATAGTAATAGCCATTTTTTCTTCCGTAACCGTATCCATAGCGGCTGAAATAAGGGGCATATTTAGCTCTATATTTCGAGTAAAAAGTGTTTTGATGCTTACCTGCTTCGGTAGTATTTCAGAATACTGCGGAACCATTAACACATCATCGAAGGTTAGCGCTAGAGGGATGGAGTTTTTCATTTTATGGGTATAAAAATAAGTTTTCTAAAAATCTAATAAATAAGCGATATAAAGTCAATGATTTGTGTTTTTTTATCAGTACTGTCCGAGAAAAAATCAACAGAAAGATAATTGAGGCGGAGAGTTATTGAGACAAAGTTTTTTAACCTGATTGGGTTTAGCACCAAGCAGACTAATAATATGAATCCGCTCAAAAAGCGCCTGAGAAAAGACTTTAGAAAGCATGAAAAGGCTTTGTTTGAGTTTTGTTTTAGCCTTTA
>JALWQU010000164.1 GCA_026982915.1 Candidatus Altimarinota bacterium
AAACTTTTTTGGGGCTTTTTTGGCTCTTTTTCTATAATTTTAGAGCTGTTTTTTCAGAATGGCTGAATAGTTACGAATTATTTTTCTAAATTCGCCTGCCTATTATTTTATATTTTTCCAAATCCATCTTTCTGGAAGTTTAATTCCATTAAATGTTACATTAACATCTGTAACAGCAATAGGAACGCCCTTGCTAAGAACGAATGGATCGAGAACTCCTCCTCTGCCATCTGAGTAAATTTTTGATCGACCAGCTAGTGGTTCTATTTTAAACAAAGCCGTTCCATGTTTTATTTTTGTTGTTGCTACGACTGTGTTATGAAGTTCCCGAATTAAGTTAACTTCATCACCATCTTCTAGACCAGCAATAGCTAGTCCGATTTCAGTAAACTCATAAATGCCTCTTGGTGAATAAGCAGTACCAATAACCAAGCGTTCAACTTCTATGGCAGCTCTAATTCTGCCGAAGTCTTCAATCTGAAAATTTGGACCTTCAACTTTATTTGAGGTCACAAAAAAGATGCCGTTTGGATTTTCATTTGAGAGTGTTTGTACCGATACCTGAAGAGAAGTACTTTCCATCATCTGTAAAACGGGAGTTACTAAGATCTTGAGTTCTAGAGGAAGAGGTAATTCCAAGTCTCTGATTTTAATATTATTTTCAGTGAGAATTACTCCTTCCGAAATAAAATCACCAACCTTAATTTTAAAGATGAAGTCACTCAGTTCCTGTGTTTTTACTTCAATATTAAGTCCCAAGACCTTCCCTTTCCCGGAGGAGGTCTTAGCTTGATAAACCTCTAATACAGGATAATCCTTATCCTCAAGAAAGAGGATGTTTTTATTGATTTGTTGCAGCTCCGCTGCAACGAGTTTGGTTGAAAGAAGTGTAAGAAAAATAAAAAATTTTAAAATTAGTTGTTTTTTCACGAGTTTTATACTCCGAAAAGTTTTAAAAAATCCCCAGAATTGGGGTCTGTCAAAATGCACACCAGCTAAAAAAATAGCAGGCAGGCGATTTAGGTCTTGTACTAATAATGTAGATGCGTTTTTATGACATCTAAGTATTAACCAACAAGGCCTAAATTTGTACCTGCTAAAATTTTGATATGTAAAAGAACATAATTAATAGATACTTATTCTTCGTAGGTTGTCAAATTTATTTATCGTGTTTTAGTAGTGTTTCTGTTTTGATAGTTACACCTCCATAAACTTTTCAATCTCTGCACGGGCCACTCGTCGTGGCATTGTATGGCGTTGTGCTCGTATTTTCTTACGAACCTTGAGGTATTTCCACCATTGCCCGAGTGTTTCGGTTTCGAAGAGGAGTAGATAGACAAAGACTTTTAGATTCCACCAAAAGGTAGCCCCTTTTACCGAGGCGGAAAAATTATCCGCAAAGTTTTTTTCTAGTAATATTTGATGATTTAGGTAGGATACTCGGTTGATATTTTTATCTTTTTTACCTCGGTTGCTGATGAGGTTTACCGCTCGTTGACCGATAGAAGCCGTGGTTCTATCATGATAGGCCACAGCCAATGGTGTGTAGCGTGCGTGCCAACCAGCCCATTGTAGTCGATAAGCAAGATCAACATCTTCTTTGTAGATAAACATCGATTCGTCAAAATACTCCTTTTTATCGGTTTCCGTATTTAAGAAGGCGGTATCTTCTAGGGCTTCTCGTCGGTATAAAACCGCCGCCCCAGAAATACCAAAAACATCACGCGGTTGATCAAATTGACCAAAATCAACTTTTCCTTGTCCGATATCCTCAAACCGATGTGATTTGAGCATTCTAATCCCGACAGAATCAATAAGATTGGTTTTTCCATTACTGTCACCGTTTCGATGGTTTTTAAAATCCCACCGTTTTAATTTTCCGCCTGCTGAGCCATAACTGGGATTTTCTTGTATGGTTTGGACTAATTCTGACAAGAAGCTCACCTCAAAAATCATATCAATATTAAAACAAGCATAAAAATCGTTTTCAGTTTCTCTTATAATAGCGTTATGAGCTCGGCTAAAGCCTTTATTTTCAGAAGAAGTATAAACCTTTATTTGAGGAAAACTTTCCTTGATAAGCGTTACCGATCCGTCAGAAGATCCATTGTCCCAAATAACGATTTCATAATTTTTATAATCTTGAGCGAGGAGCGATTCTAGACAAGGCAGGATATAAGCCTCGGAATTATAGGTTGTCAGTCCAATAGTTACCTTGGGGGATTGTTTTTGGGGCAATACCTCAAGCGCTTTTTGTTGGCGTGATAATTTTCGTATAGGATCAAGGGCCTCTTGCATGAGGATTGAGGCTTCAAGTAGACCTTCGTGTGTCCCCGCATCCGCCCAAGTACCTTTTATTTCGGTGCTTTTTATAGCCTTGTCTTCCAAGTAGGTCTGATTAAGTTCGGTAATATTTTTTAGGCCTTTGGCGTTAGATTCTAATTTTTTTATACGGTCAAATACTGTATTGTCATAAAGGAATAAACCGGTTTGGATAAGTTTTGACTTAGGGAAATTTGGCTTCTCCTCAATAGATCGAATACTTTTATCTTCTCGTACCTCGACAACGCCGTATTGAGAGGGGGTGTCTGATTTTTTGAGAAAGAGCTGAGCGCCTCGTTGAAAGTAAAAAACCGTATCGGCAAAATCTTCTTCAAAAATATTATCAGCAAAAATAACCGCTAGTGTTTCATCACCGATAAAGTCTTGTGCCAATAAAAGCGCTTTGGCACTGCCCTCATTTCCGTCTTGTATTCGATAGGTAAGGTTTACATTGAGAGCACTTCCAGACCCTAATAGGGACATAAAATCACCAGCGTGTTCGTGTCCCGTAATGATAAGAATATCGGATATACCGGATCGTTTAAGGGTTTCAATCGGATACTGGATCATCGGTTTATTGAAAACCGGCAAAAGATGCTTGTTGGTTACTTTCGATGAGGGGTAAAGGGTTGCGCCTGAACCGCCAGCTAAAATGACACCTTTCATGAGACAGTGGGTTTATGGGTTTCTCTTTTCTATTTTTGTGTTTCCGATTAAAAATGCAAGAAAATGATACAGAAAACTTTTATTGACCCAAAATCAGGGTAATTCGGGTAATTCCCAAAATCATTGATAACGGCTTGACCGGTTTTGACGGAGTTTTTAAGATAGGCACGTTCAAATAACACATTTATATGAAAATAAAATCACTCACCCCCGAAGTCGTCAAGGATAAAGTGGTTATTGTTCGGGTTGATTTTAATGTACCGATTAAAAACAGACAGGTGGCGGAAGATACCAGGATCCGAACGGCGATTCCAACCCTTAAGTTTTGTCAGGAAAATGGGGCGAAGAAAATTCATATTATTTCGCATTTAGGGCGTCCGAAGGGGAAGTGTGATCCAAAATTTACTTTAAAGGTAATACAACCATTATTAGAAGCCCTATTAGAAACAAAGGTTGCATTTCGAACTGATTTAACGAGCGGTAAATCACTTTTTCAGTTACACGAGAATATTAGATTTTATCCCGGAGAAAAGACCAATGAGGCCACTTTTATTCAAAAAATACTCAAGGGACTTTCGCCCGATATTTTTATCAATGATGGGTTTGCGGTCTCGCATAGAGCTCACGCCTCTATAATCGGTCTAGGGAGCTTTTTGCCCAGTTATCCCGGAATATTACTTCAAAAGGAAATAGCCGCCTTGAGTCCTTATCTGCACAAGAAAAAAATGCCGGGATTGACGCTGGTTGTCGGGGGGGCAAAAATGGAAACGAAAGTTCCTATTCTGAAACACTTTGCCCGAACCGCGGAGAATATTATTGTGGGGGGGGCTTTGGCGAACACTTTTTTGGTTGCTCAGGGATTTAATGTGGCGAAGAGTTTGTATGAACCCGAAGCTGTTGAAATTGCGAGAGAAATTTTAGAAACGGCCCAAGTGCATAAAACAGGGTTTCATAATCTTGTTGATGCTATTTGTGCGGACGATATTCAGTCAAAAGAAGTTTTGGATCTTCCCTTAGAGGATATAGAAGGGGGGATGAAGATTTTTGATATCGGCAAGAAAACCGTGGCGAGTTTCCAAGAAGTTTTACGGCATTCGGGGGTTATCATCTGGAACGGGCCGGTGGGGTGTTTTGAGTTTCCACCATTTAGTAACGGAACTCGGGAGATATTGAAAACCATTGCCGCACAAAAATCAGCGAAAACTATTTTAGGAGGCGGGGATACCCTGAAAGCCCTTCATCAATTTGGCGTTGAATCAACCGCTTTTTCGCATGTTTCGACGGGTGGTGGCGCGATGCTAAAATTTTTAGAAGGCGAAGAGTTACCGGGTATAGAAATTTTAAGATAGACGCCAATTTGTTTAATGAAAATATTTCTGTACATTTAGCGCGATGTTCTCGTAGTTCAATGGAAGAATAACTCCCTCCTAAGGAGTAGATATAGGTTCGATCCCTATCGGGAACACCAGCAGATAATATTTTTATAACCAGTATTTGAAGATGAAAAAAGGGGATATATTAGATTTGGAGATCACCGATTTAGCTTTTGGTGGACGAGGCATAGCGACTTTATTAATAGACGAAAAGCGTTTTGTTGTTTTTGTAGATGGGGGACTTCCCGGTCAAAAAGTATCAGCCAAGATTACGAAAAAGAAACGGCGATACGCGGAAGCCAAAATAGAGGCTATACAGCAACCTTCGCCTAAAGAAATAGAAATTCCTTATCAGCGTGTAGCGGGAGCCCCATGGGCGAGTTTGCCAATCCTAGAGCAGCAAGCGTATAAGAAGAAACAAGTTTTTGACCTCTTTTTAAAACTAGCAAAACAAGATATTAAACCTATTTTTGATGAATACATAGAATCTCCTGATACCTGGAACTACCGAAACAAGATGGAGTTTTCTTTTGGTCCTACAAAAGAGACTTTTGTGCTTGGAGCAGATGATGAAAAAATATGGTCTCATACCGGTTTTGGTCTGGGTTCTAAGAAACGAGGACAGTTTTGGCTGGTTGAAGATCTAGAAACACCTTCAGGGCTTTTTAACGAAAAGTTTGAATCATTTTTACCCCTTATTAAAAAATGGGCCGAAGAAACAGAGTTAAAACCTTATAATACGAGAACCAATGAAGGTTTTTTTCGACACTTAGTCGTGCGAAAAAGTACGCAAACAAAAGGATTTTTAATCAACCTTGTGACGAGCGTTGATCAGGATAAATCTTTGATCATAAGCGAATTTGTCGACCTCTGTCGTAAGGCTTTGGGGGATTTGGTATCGGGTATTTTTTGGACAGAAAGTGATGACTTGGGGAACCCTATGACCAAGTATGAAAGACGACGGCATTGTTTTGGATCTAAAAAATTACCCGAATCATTAACCATAAAAGATAAAAAACTTTTCTTTGAGATCTCCCTTGATTCCTTTTTTCAGACAAATCCAAGGTCAGCGGAAAAATTATACGAGAAAACACTGGATTATGTCGATCCGCAAGACGGTGAGAAGATTTTTGATTGTCTTTGTGGAACGGGCACCATTGCCCAGATTATGGCAAAATCAGCGTCTAGTGCCAAGATCTATGGGATTGAAATTGTGGCGTCCGCTATAGCTGACGCCATAGCGAGCGCGAAAAAAAATGAGGTGGCTGATATAAAATTCTTCAACGAAGATATTGGAAAATTTTTAACCGCTCATCCTTACTTTAAAAATGAGATTACAACCGTCGTGTTGGATCCACCAAGAGCGGGGATTTCCCCAAAATCCTTACAAAAAGTCATAGACTTAGGCGCTAAAAAAATAGTCTATGTTTCCTGTAACGCTTCGACGATGGCACGAGACACCGAACTTCTCGAAAAATCAAACTATCAACTACAAAAAATTTCCTTGGTAGATCAGTTTCCGCATACGAGTCATGTTGAAGTTGTAGGGCTATTTAATAGGCTTTCCTTCAAGTAGATACATATCTGTAACAAATGAAAAATACCGTCCAGATCGGCGATATAAAAATGGGTCATAATCAACCAGTGGTTATTCAGTCCATGACAAATACGGATACAGCTGATATTGAGGCTACAACGGCACAAATAATTGAATTGGCTAAAGCGGGATCGCAAATGGTTCGAATTACTGTCAATGATGCTGATGCGGCAAAAGCCGTACCGGAAATTATAAAAAAAGTTCGATCGTATTTTCAAAAAGAATCGTCTATTCCGGTTATAAATAAGGCTCTTTCTAAAATGCCGGCTATCGTGGGAGATTTCCATTTCAATGGTAATTTTTTACTAAAAAACTATCCAGAATGTGCAAAACTTTTGGATAAATATCGTATTAATCCGGGCAATGCTGATGATACAAATTTTAGGGAAATGATTGAAATTGCTATTATGAACAATAAAGTTGTTCGAATAGGGGTGAATGGAGGATCGCTTGATAATACAGTGCTTGATCGTTTGATGGAGCATAATGCTCAACAAAAAAATCCGCTTTCCTCTGATGATATTTTTGTAGAAGCGATGGTGGAGTCGGTGCTAAATTCAGCTAAAACGGCAGAAGAATTGGGATTACCAAAGAATAAGATAGTGGTTTCTGGTAAGGTTTCGGATCTGGATCAGATGGTGAAGGTTTATGAAAAATTAGCACAGCAGTCGGATTATGCCTTGCATTTGGGGCTGACAGAAGCCGGTGGGGGTGATGCGGGTATTGTGGCGAGTAGTATGGCTCTGGGGATTTTGCTTCGACAGGGGATTGGGGATACGATTCGGGTTTCTCTTACACCAACGCCAGGCATGCCTCGATCCAGAGAAGTCGCTATTTGTAAGTATATTTTGCAGGGTCTTGGTTTGAGGAATTTTCAACCAAAAGTGACGTCTTGTCCAGGGTGTGGACGAACAACGAGTACTTTTTTCCAAACCCTGGCGGAAAATGTGAACAAAAAAATTGATCAAAGTATTGATTGCTGGAAAGAAAAATATCAAGGAGTAGAAAATTTGAAAATAGCGGTTATGGGTTGCGTGGTTAATGGCCCAGGGGAATCAAAATATTCAGATATTGCGATTTCTTTGCCGGGAAAAATGGAACAGCCGATGGCGCCGGTTTACCTTGATGGTAAATTCTTCAAAAACCTAAAAGGGGATGATATCGAGGAAGCTTTTTTTGTTATTTTAGAAAAATACATTCAGGATCGATTTACCCAGTAAGATCCTATTATTCACTATATTTATAAGGTTTAGCATATCGACCAATAAAGGTTAAATTGAATTCAGCCATTTCAAATCCTAGAATTTTAGCCGAATAGCAATTCAGCCATGAATCACAAATGGCAAAATATTTTTTATCGGTATCAAAAGTTTTAAGCGTTTCTTTAATAGTTTCTGTCCGCATGCCATCACGAAAAAATGAGATACTGTTTGGTAGGTGTTTTTTATTAAATTTAGTATCAGATCTTACATCTATACCGATACCTCCTTCTTTTATACTAGTGCGAACTTCATCTGTGTTTAGTAACCGTTGAATGTTATCAGGGCTTCCAAGTGTTGGCTGTCCTTCGAAATGAAAATTTTTATTCTTTATTGATTTGTTAATACCACCCTCTAGATAATAGGCATTATTGAATCCTAGTTCTCGAAAAAACTCGGTTGCAAGGCTTCCTCTAGAACCGGTGAAACAGACAAAAATAATGGTATCGGTCTTTCTTAGATTAAGTTTTTTCCAGTCTCCCATTAGAAAATCTGTTAATCGTAAAAAAATACTCTTGGGAATATATCCACGGGCTTGTGCTTGTGCTTCTCTTAGATCGATAATAATTTTAGGTTCAAGGTTATTCATTGTTCCAACAGAAATTTTGAAATCGTTATTTTGGAAAATTTTATTTTCAGTTTGAGTCCCTGCTTCATTTACTTTATGAAATTTGTCCCAAATTTGCTCAAAAACTTTTTGGTCATCGATAACTTTTATGGAAGCTTCTTTTGGGGTATTCTTTTGTAATTCTTTGTGTTCTTGTGGTAGTTGAATATTAGTAGGTGTTTTGGGGATGATTATGGTGCTAAGTTCTTTTAACTCCTTATCAACATTTTTTTTCCACTTTTTTTGAGATTCAGTATAAATATAAAGTCCTAATAAAACACCAATGATAAGTAGTACCCCTATAAACATAAGACATTTTTTTCGGTGGCACTGCCAGATAGTTTTTACAAAATCATGGATAAGAAAAAAAAGAGAAATAAAAAAAGCAATCACGACGCCGAATAGTTGTAAGACGGATTGTAGGCTGGAAATAATAAAGTCAGGAGGGGGTATAGCCCAAACAGGCGTTACAAAAAGGGTTGAGAAAACACCTAATAAGAAAATTTTTTTCATGTATTTCTGACTTTATATATATTTTTCTGATTTACAAATTACCGTTTTCTTTATAAAACTTTTGGATTGGTAGGAAACTTTTTCTGAAAAACATTGAAAATAGTCATAAAAATATTAGAATAGGTCTTGATGGAGACTTTTGAAGATTTATTTACGAAAATTGGTGTTAATATTAGGCTTTTTCACGATCACTATAAATCGTTTAAAGAAGCTTTTACCCATCGATCAGCCGTGAATGAGCGAACAAAAATAAAAGCGCATAACGAACGATTGGAGTTTTTAGGCGATGCGGTTTTGGAATTAGTAGTCACGGACTACCTCTATAAAAATTTTCAAGAAAAATCAGAAGGAGAGCTTACAAGCTTGCGATCGGCCCTCGTGAAAAAAGAAATGTTGGCCCATGTTGCTCGCAAATTGGAGATTGGAGCGTTATTGAAAATGTCTAAAGGCGAAGAGCGATCTGGGGGTAGAGAAAAAGATTATTTATTAGCGAATCTAATGGAGGCCTTCATTGGAGCGCTTTATTTGTCTGGTGGATATGTGGTTGCGGAGGCTTTTATTATTAAATTCATTCTCAGTGAGCTGGATGAGATTTTATCAACCTCGGCTCATATTGATGCTAAATCTCAATTCCAAGAGCTTACGCAGGGCGATTTTGGTATTACGCCTCATTATGAAGTGCTTTCTTCTGAAGGAAAAGACCACGATAAAACTTTTGTATTAGGCGCTTTCTTGGGTGATTTACAGGTGGGTACGGGGACAGGTGGTTCAAAGAAAGAAGGACAAGTAGCGGCCGCCGGAGATGCTTGGGATCGGCGTTCCGAGTGGGAAAGCCAGTTGACACGCAAATAATGACCAAAAAAAGTCAGGAACACTTGCTAAGACTCAAGGCATTTAGTTATTTTCAGCAAAAAATTAAAGCCGGACATGAAGGCGCTTTTTTTAGTTTAGATCGTCCTATGGTGGGGGATTCTGAGTGGGTTTTTGGCTGGGGACAAAAGATCAAGGTGAAAGAGCCTTCAGATAGATTCCCTGTTTTTGAAGTACATGACTGGACGGGGCTAAACAGTCACTATTGGCATTTTGAAAATTCTTTACAAAGTTCGTGTTTAACGGTTTCAGAAAAAAATAGCTTAGAAAAAATTTCCATTAAAAAGGCGGATTCAATGATGAATTTTTCACGCCTTAAGCTCAAAAAAAAGCTTCAGGATTATATGACGGAAACGGAGGCCAGTTTTGTTCGAAAAGTTAAAGCGATTCAGGATTTTCAATCTGCTGGTAATGCCTGGGTTATGAATTTTACCCAAAACATTGAGGGGCTACTGGCTTCGGATTTAAAGGATAATAATGAACGAACAAGAAAAGCCCTTTTAACGGGGAGTTTTTATCGTTTTTTATTGTCAGGGGCTTCGCATTGCGGGGGTGTTGTTATAACGAATGATCAAAAATTTTGTTCATTTTCTCCGGAGGTTTTTATCCATCAAAGAGGGAATCAAATAAAAACTTTTCCGATCAAGGGAACGGGTACACATGAAAAACTTTCAGAATCCTCCAAGGAACGATCAGAACTCGCTATGGTAACGGATTTACTAAGGAATGATTTTGGTCAAATTTGTGATAAAGTGGTGGTGGAAAAAGAACGAATACTGACCAAGGAAGCTTCTTTTTATCACGCGCAATCCGTGATAAGCGGTATTTTAAAAAATGAAAACTTTTATCGAAAAGACTTTTTGCGTTTATTGCCAGCAGGATCGATTTCTGGGGCACCTAAAAAAAGGGTTACGGATAAAATTAAAACGCTTGAAAGTTTTTCTCGTCAGTTTTATACCGGCTCTTTTGGGGTTCGGTTTTCGCCGAATCGCTCGATTTTTAACCTGCTTATTCGTACACTTTTCCTTGGCGAAAAATATTGGTATTTTCCGGTTGGTGCCGGCATAACGATTGATTCAGAGGCGATTGAAGAGTATAAGGAGACGGGCGATAAGGCTCGAGTTTTTGAACAATTTTGTTGTTCTTAGTTGATGATCGATAAGAATGTTTTAGACAGGCTTTTATAAAAATCCTTCCCCGTGCTATCAACGATCATTTGAACCGGGAGTTTTTCTACCTCATACAGACGAACCGCCTCCATGCCAAATGTTTGGAAATCTATAACGGTTACTTTTTTGACAAACTTGCGCAGATAAGCCGCCGGTCCGCCTTGCATGACCGCCAACATTTGTCCGTACTTTTGGCAGTTTTTGGCGAAATCATCGGACCGAGTCCCTTTGGCGATCGAAAAAGGGAGTACTTTATTCTCACCGAGAAAACTGGCAAATTCATCCATGCGTCCCGCTGTGGTAGGGCCAAAACTACCAATAATTTCACCGTCAGGAGTATCAGAGGGGCCTACATAAGTAACCGCTAAATAGTTTTTTAGATAGTCGGGGATCTGTTTGTTTTTTTGGTAATCGATGCCCCATTGTGCATGGGCTTTATCGCGTGCGCCTAAAATTTCCCCCGATACGAAAAAAGTCGTTCCGGCTTTAATTTTTCTTAGCTGTCCTAGAACCGTTTCTTTTTCCCCCGAAAGGTTAATCGTTATTTTTTGAGAATCTTTTACTACTTTTCTTACGGGGAGGAATTGTTCGGGGGTTTTGCAACATTTTTCTATAAAAACACCTTTTTGGTTTATCTTAAAAGCTTGTACTCGGTGTGCAGAGCAGGCAACGCCAATTCCAACAAAAAAATGCGCTGCATGTCTTGGGGCTTGTATAACGGTTAATCCCTCAGGCATGAGGAAAAATTTACCACGACCTTGGGCGCCCATATCGGATTGTTTTAATTTTTCATAGATTTCGTCTTCTATATTTTTTTTAGGGATAATCTTTAATCGGGAATCTTCCATAAAAGCCTCTTCATCAACAGTCATTTGTGTTAAAAATGACATATTCTGGAGTGCTGACAGCCCTCCAAGGACAATGCTTAACCGATAAGGTGGACAAGCGGAGTGGCCTATCTTGGCTATTTTTTGTATTAAAAATGAGGTTAGCTTTTTGGGATCTTGAAGGAGTGCTGGTGGACAAGAAAATTGCCATAATTTTGATCCAGAACCACCGCCTTTATTACTAAAAACACCACGAATTTCATGTTCTTGGGGATGATCAAAAAAATGCACTTCTGAGGGCGTATTATTGCCCGCGTTAACTTCTCCCTTTTGGGTGGGAATAAAGGTGGAATTTCGAAAAGGGTTTTGTTGTCTTGCTTTTATAGCCCCGTCTTCGATGATATCAGCCATACCTCTTGTGTCCTTCAGATAGGTGCTCTTGCCTCGAAAAATATACGCGGTATCGGTTCCCGTGTCCTGACAGTAGGGGATTCCTTTTTCTTTCGCTTCTTTTGCCGCCAAAAGATTAATGTACATTTTTTCTTTTTCCGCCTCAGAGCTTTTGGGCGAATCATATATTTCACGCCAGTGTTTTAGGTGCTTGGTACGAAAAAAACATCGCATCTCACTAAAAGCCCGTGTGGCTAATTGCTCAAAAATATCGCCCTCAATTTGCAACTGGTTGTTTATGATTTTGGTATCGGCTATTTTTTCGAATTTCATTTAGAAGTAAATGTTTCGAGAACCTCTTGAATGCTTTTTGTCGTTTTAATTTCAAAAGTTTCTCCGGTCATTTTTTCGTATAAATCGATATATTTTTTAGCGGCTTTTTGGCGTGTGTCATCGTTTAGATATTTTTTGGGATCTTCATCACTATCGACATTGTAGCCCGCTTCAATAACCATTTTTCTGACAAACTCTTTATCCAGACTTTGTGGTTCTTCTCCCTTGGCAAGGCGTTCTTCATAGCTTTCGGCAACCCAATACCGAGAAGAATCGGGCGTATGAACTTCGTCAATAATAATGAGTTCACCTTCGGCATCGATCCCCATTTCGTATTTCGTATCGACGAGGATGAGTCCTTGTTTAGCCGCAACAGCTTGCCCATGAGCGAACATTTTGAGCGCATAGGATCGAGCTTTTTCCCAAATTTCTTCTGGACGGTATTTATCCGACAATCCTTCTAAATGTCCTTGTGAAATTACCTGTGCTTCACTGATATTTTCATCGTGTTGCCCAATTTCCGTCGGTTTTGTTGTGGGGGTGATGAGATATTCGGGAAAAGGTTCGTTCTTTTTCATATTTTCTGGCATTTCGATACCGCATATTTTACGGTCAAGATTTTGATAAGCGTACCAAGAGGAAGTTTTAGTTGAACCGGTTAGATACCCACGAACAATCACCTCGATCGGCATAACTTTTACATTTTTGACGATAGAAATATTGGGATGTGGTGTCGATATTAGGTGGTGTGGTATGCCGATTTTATCTAGCTCGGCAAACCACCAAGCGGCTATTTGGTTGAGGACGGCACCTTTCATGGGAATCGTGCCAAGGATGAAATCAAAAGCACTGACTCTATCAGAAACGACAATGGCTCGTTTGTCACCAAAAACAAAGGAATCACGAACTTTTCCGTGATGAAAACTATCGGCTTTTTCGAAATTGGTCTGATCGATGATTTGATTGAGATTGATATTCATGATTTTAAAAGGGGTATGTTTTACGAATAAATCCTACACAGAAAAAGGGGTTAAGTCTAGGATGTTTTTTGGGGTAATGGTAGATATGTGTGAACATAGTGTCCAGTTTCCAAGCCGAAAGGAGGATGAGGATGAAAAAAAGAGCGTATCCGAGACTGTTTTATATGTAAGGCGATAGGAGCGTAAAGGTATGCCTTTGCGCCGGAAATGATAAACAAGAAAAACCTCGTTGCGACATAAAATGTGCAACGAGGTATTTCCCCC
>JALWQU010000165.1 GCA_026982915.1 Candidatus Altimarinota bacterium
ACGCTTGCAAATCCCGCTAAAAAACATAAGATAAAACCGATTAAATCTTTATCTGAGACAAAATGACCACCATTACTTTACAAGATGAACAAAAACTACCAAAGACTGATTTTAAAAATTTAGCGGCATTACTGGACTGGGCGGTTGATCATTTTACGGCAGAATCGCCACTTTCAGCCAAAATTATTGCAAAATCACAGCAAGCTAGAAAAGAAAAGCTTTCGGCTCATTCAACTTTTAAAAAAGTGGCCTAATGGAAGTTTTTGATAATGAAGCGGTTCGACAAAAAATTGCGAAATATCAACTACAAAAACAATACAAAAAAGCTTGTGATTATGTCCACGCAGAACAAGCCCATAAAGTTCAGCTAAAATTACGACAACCCAAAAAGGCTGAAATTTACCAATTTAGAATTACGCGAAAATATCGGGCTTTTGCCTTTAAAGATAAAGACGGACTAAATATTTTTGAAATTTCTGACCATCAATGAGGGCTTCTCCGTATGAGGTGATATCAATAAAGAAAAGAGACCAACCCCGTTCGAAACGTTTTAAGGAGCCATAAAAAAAACAGGAAGTAGCGTTCAACGCTGATCGGAAAAGAAAATAAGGATAATTCCTCCCCTTGAAGGGGAGGCTAGGAGGGGTATCGAAAATTATTCCATCATTTTTTTCTGTTTTACGATTTATGGTTTGATTCATCGGAACTAATCATACCCCTCTTTATCTCCCCTTCAAGGGGAGAAACCAACTGTATCTTAATATTACTTAGCACTTAAAAAAAAGAATTACCCCCCCCTGTATTTTAGCTTGTTTTTAGTAGTTAGAACTGGTAGTATCTATTAGGAAACTAAAAAATAAATATGGACTATCTCATTGAAAATGCTTCTGAAATTTTAAAGCTGGCGGGATCTCTCGCACTATTTGGTTTATTTATTCTTTTTATATTTTTAACACGAACGGTTATTATTTCGACTCGTTTATTGCGAAAAGTTGATGATCTTACCGACTTGATAATGTCTTACATTGCCAAGCCAGTAGCCCTGATGATGCAGGCGGAGAAAAAGGTTAATCAGTTATTAAAGCGTTTTAAATAGTCCTTATAATTTGCGTTTAGTTTTCGAAATCATTAGGCTTTGAAGTACATTATTAAATAACCTTTTTATCTATGGAAAACTTTCTTACGGATCTTTTAAGTTCAAAAATAAACGAAGACTTTGTTAGTGGTACCGGGCAAAAAGTAGGGCTGGATTCAGAAAAAACAAACTCTGTTGTCAGTGAAGCTTTGCCTTTTTTATTAGGGGCACTTGCCAAAAACACAGAAAACCCTGAAGGCGCGGCCGCTTTACAAAACGCGCTCAAAAAAGATCACGATGGGAGCGTTCTGGATGATTTAGGCGGTTTATTGGCTAATCCAGAAAAAGGGAAAGGAGAGGGGATTCTAAAACATATTTTGGGGAATCAGTTAGGGGGTGTAGAAGGGCTTATTGCTTCAAAAACAGGGGCGGATAAAAAAGGGGTTAACGGTGTGTTGAAAATGTTGGCACCGGTTATTTTGGGTGGACTCGGAAAGATGCAACAAAAAGGCAATTTAGACGCTTCACAGCTTTCAAATCTATTAAAAATGGCAACAGGGTCTACGGGTGCAAAATCCATATCGATGTCTTTTGTGACGAGTTTCCTGGATAAAAACGGTGATGGAAGTGTTAAGGATGATTTATTGAAAATGTTTTTGGCTTGGGTTACAAAGTTTTTTAAAAAATAATTCTAGTTTATGCGTCTTGATAAATGGATTTGGTCGGTATGCTTAGTAAAAAACAGAACCCTGGCGACAAATTATTGTAAACAGGGGAAAGTATCGGTAAATGGTGTAGCGGGGAAACCCGCTAAGGCTATTAAGATCGACGATCTTATCGAGCTTGACGGGACGGTTTACCGTCAGGTTATCGTGAAAAAGTTTGC
Source organism: Candidatus Altimarinota bacterium (assembly GCA_026982915.1). Classification (GTDB taxonomy): domain Bacteria; phylum Patescibacteriota; class Gracilibacteria; order UBA4473; family UBA4473; genus JALWQU01. The sequence goes on from JALWQU010000165.1 coordinate 1,962, forward strand.
CAATAAGCCGATAAAAAAAGAAACCGCGCCTATTGATTTTTATGAAGATCAAACGCCAGCATTATCGGATAATGAAGTTGTGACAACCGACGGTGTGCAGAATAACCGGTTTAAGGATTTTAAATACCAACGAGCCAAAGACGGTCGTGTTTCAAAAAAAGACAAGCGTGCCAGACAAGCCTTGAAAGAAATCTAACAACTACTACATTTTTTTTGTGGACGATGCGGCATGTGGACAAACATAGTTAATAAGAAAGCGCTTAAAATAAGGATTGATCCTTCGGTTTTATCGGCAAAGATGAGCCAGTCTTGTTCGCCGGCATAAAAAGATATGAGCCAAATACTGATGATAAAACCCAAGAAACTTATTTTTTGCCATGTTTTTTGCCAAAAGCTAGTAAGGAGGATGACGACAATCACGTCTACTAAAAAATGCGTACTAAACCCAACAGCACCAAGCATATCCTGAACGGATTGGGTGTTAAAATTTTTTATGAGTTCGCTTCGTAATCCACTTTCGGGGAAAATATGAAACAAAAAAGCGAGCGTGGCGGTTAGATGAGGCCAAGCGTTCTCGTGGTGACAATGATCATGACTACAGGGAACAAATTTTTTGATCATAGGATGATGCCAGATCCCGATAAAAATAACGAGTAGTCCAAATCCGCCAATCCAGTTGGCGATGGCGGGGAAGTCGAAGAGGATAGCAAGCGCGTCGGCGGAGAGATCGGTTACGAGAAAGGCAAAAATAGGTGCGGATATTATCTCGAGATAGTAACGAATTTGTGTTAGTCGTCCCATGGTATTTTTGTGATTTTTTTACCCAACATAGGGATAATGAGTGATTTGTAAATTATTTGAAGCACCGCTGTTCTATGTGGTATTTTTTAAAAGCGTAACTATAGGTATTTAGGTTTCATATATTTCTAAATCTGAAAAATCATTAATTCCATTTACAAGGTCAACTCCTGTTGTTAAATCTGGTTTGAAAACTTCTAATTCTGTGATATATCCATTGTAAGCACGTAGTAGTAAATATATTTCTTGATGAGTAAAGTCTCCTTGTAAAGGGGTGAAATGTTTTTTTTCTTTTAGTGACAATACATCTTTGGGCACGCTTATTTCAATAGAACTTTCCCCAATAAGGCTTCTTACTTTGCAGTTAAGTAGTTGTTCTTCAATAATGTAATTTTCATAAAAGGGGTAAGAAAAAAAACCTGGAATATTTTATTTTCATTCTGTGATGGAGATCTAAATTTAAACATTATATTCAATATTGATAACTATTCAGTAGTAATCCAAATCTATCAGAAATTATAAAGAAAATCATAAAAAGTCCAAGAAAAGTTTGATTGGGATTTTTTTACCACAAAAAAGAACCTCCATTGAGGTTCTTTTTTTGAATCTAAAAAGTCTTAAGTTTTCCGGACAAAAAATCT
>JALWQU010000166.1 GCA_026982915.1 Candidatus Altimarinota bacterium
TCCATTGACATCTCCTACACCATAAGCCCCAGAAAAACTTTGATCTGAAGAAACCCCTCCAACATAACTTGATCCCGTTACTAAAAAATAAGAATAAGGCGCTATTGATGTTGAAGTGGGGAAGGTATGAATAACATTTCCGAAAGCATCTTGTAAGCCCCAACTTGTCAGATCAATCGACATGCTAGTTGTATTATAAAGCTCTATAAATTCATCATCAGGACCCGAACCCTGTGTCTTAACCTCCGAAATAACAACCGATGGTATTAGTCGGTAACTCTGGGTATCGTCAGTTTGGTTTTGTCCTAGATCCTTGATATTACTCGATAGTTGTAATTGAAAAACGGGATCAATGGCATACGCCGTTGTCAGGAAAACGGTTTTTCCATCCGCCTGTAACACCGCTTGTGTTGGAAATCCTCCATCCGCTAAATCGTAATTACTGGTTGTTTCTGCCGGTCCCTGTAGAACTTTTTCTGTAAAAACAACTTCTAAATGCGTCCCCCCAACATTCTGAATCTTAAAAATCCGTGGAGGCGTCGTATCCGCCTCTAAAAAATTACTCCCCATAAATCCATTGTTTGTATAACCACCGTCAGAAGTGGTAATCACTCCAGATCCCACATTAACCTGAATTTTATCGGCTAGCGAAGAGCCATTATCCGACCAAGAAAAGTAAGTTGAAAGTGATACAAAGAAAGTATCTCCCGCCCCAGTCGCAATGGGCTGACTTAAGGCCGATCCTAAACAGTCCCCACTAATATTCGTCGTGCTTTCATTCCCCACAAAAGTATTTATAGGACAAGCTTTAAGATTGGTGTCATCTACACTTCCTTCATCAAAAACACCATTGCCTCCATCCTTCCAAAGCGTCAAAAGTTCAAATTCAGTTCCATCTAAGCTTGTAAGGTTACTATCCGTAATATTAACCGAAACCGTATCAAGTGTATCAGCGCTATCGGTCGAAAGCCCAAACTCAAACAAAAGCGTATTCGGCCCTTGCCCAACAAAAGATGTCCCAGCCGGCAGCCTTTCTATCGGCGCTACCGTTTCGGTCACTGCTGCCAGAGCCTGCATAGAAAATAAGGCTATCGCCAAACTCAAAATGAGCCGCTGAAGATACGTCTGTATTTTTCCCATAATATTTTACGCTTTACAAGGTAGTATACACTACATTTTATAGCTATTTATAAGATTCTTTGCAAGGGAATGTGAATGTTTTCTTAATGGTGGGTTTTGGCTTACGAGCGAAGGAAATCAGGAAAATACTTTACTTTGTTGTAAGATTGATCTAAAATAGTAAGTATTTATCATCAATAAAATGGAAAAAAAAGAGAAAAATCCAATACCAAGTATAGACAATGAAATACAAGACCCAAGTATGAACATTCCCACAAAATATCAAGGTCTTCCAAGTTCTTTAACTGAAGAACTTTGGGTTAACCCTATCTACATCGATCACGAAAAAAACACAACCGCCCACAAAGAACGTGACCAAGCATTGGAGGCCTTACGAGCAAAAGAATATCACAGAGAAGAAACAAAAAAACGTCATCTTACTGATCTCTACCGAGCCTTAACTCTCAATCAACGAAAAAACTTTCCAAACATGCAAAGAGCGGCTCAAAAAACTTTAGGAGAATATATACAGGGCAACAAGGCCATTAACGGTTTATCTCGGGAAGAGATATTTCTACTAGAAGAGCTGAAATCTTCATACGAATCATTTAAAAAAAATAACCCCAATCAACCTTTTAAAGCTACCTTTTCACAAGATATTGACAAAGAAATATATGACAATCTAATTCAAAGAATCGCCTTTTCCCATCTCGAAAAGGAAGAATTAGCTGACGATAAAAAGATCGTAGAAAGTACTAAACAAGCGCTAGGCGTTGCCACATTAGCAGATGACGAAGACCTTCCTCAAATATCCAACAACGACATGGCTATAGCCGAACTTCGGGAAATTTCAAAAAAGAAGAGCCACAAACCTATTCGTAAATTACTCAAAGAAATAGAAACAAGCAACGATAGAGAAAAAATCACCAAAACGTTAATTGATTACAAATATAATCAAAAAAGATTATCAGATTACCCATTCGACCCAAACTATGAAAAGACCTGGAATATGGCTACAAAAGATACAACTGTCCCGTTTAAAAAAGAAAATGATTGGCTATACCGTGGTAATTTCCCTACCACTCGAAACCCTACAGAGACAAGAGGGAGTTTAAATATTAATATTTCAGAAGTAGCCATCAAAGAGCTTGACGCCCTTATTAAAAGCGACATTATTAACGCTAATTACAAATTCGGAGCCCCTAATACCCCCGCTTCTGGATTAGACCGACACGATGCAATTTCAATTTACTTCCTATCAACACCAACACCAGAAGGATTACAAGCCCTTTCTGCAATCGCAAAAAAATATTATCGAGGCAACAATTTACTCGGAAAAAAAATAGCTGATGGATTCTATCTGTCTGAAATTGGCTCTGTTTCAGATAAACACGCCTCAGTCTTAATCCAAAAACTCAAAAGAATAGACCCACAAATAGCTAGTGCCGTAAAAAACACCCTAACCAGTAAAAATTGGAAAACACAAAAAGAACGCACTGCCATGTCTGAAGCACAATACTACACTATCAAAGAGGTATTAAATTTATTTGATCTTAATATAGCGTATAACCCAAATAAAGGATTTATTATTACCGATACAAAAAAATAGAATAAACCGAAATATTAGTATTTTCTAATCAAGAAATGTACCCTGAACGGCGAAATTGAGAGAGCGCTAAAATTTCAAGATTGAGTACATGATTTTTTGTTGTTGAGTCATCATTTCAGCAAAATCAGTATCACTTTTATGATAAGCAATACGATCTAATAACTCAAAAGAAACCCCTTTTTTTAAAAATAATTGAGAATTATTGATAGATTTTAATTTCTCATAAGGTGTTTGATATTGATCCAGAGGGTATTTCTTTCGCTGTTTACCCTTTTTATCGGTGGAAATAACCGCAAAGGCACAAGGATGATGATAATTTAATTATAAATTGAGCCAATTTACACAAAAATGGTTAATAATATTGGCATTATATTCCGTTGCAGGAATATACGAATGTCCAAAATAAGTTCGAATAACAGATCCATTTTTGCTCTCAACTAAGGCGTTATCATTATGTTTCCTTGGTCGAGAGTAACTATTCAGTCATTTTACAAAAACAGCTCTAAAATTATAGAAAAAGAGCAAAAAAGCCCCAAAAAAGTTTGACAGGATTTTGAGACAAAAAAGCAGTAGTCATGATAAAACATCGTTGATAAGGTGTTTTATTGAGGTGTGGTTTTGTTTTTACAGAAAAAATAATTCTCAAG
>JALWQU010000167.1 GCA_026982915.1 Candidatus Altimarinota bacterium
CCTATGAGATTCTAACACCGGAATCTGTAGGGTTGGATCAAACCTCGATCATTTTAGGCAAACATTCTGGACGAGCCGCGCTCAAACATCATTTAGAAAAAATGGGTTACCAGGTAGACGCTGAAGAGCTTGATGAAGTTTTTAAACGTTTTAAGAAATTAGCCGATCAAAAAAAGGAAATAACAGATGCGGATCTAGATGTATTGATGCTACAAACGCATGAAAAGGCGGATGAAATGTTTTGGGTACTTGTTGATTATCAGGTTCGAATGAAAGAAAACGATACAGCTTATGCGAAACTGACGATTAAAGACCAAAAAACAAACGCTATAAAATTGGCCCAAAAGCGTGGTACGGGGATGGTTGATGCGGCGTATCAGTGTATTGAGGATATTTGTGGTAATCACGGGAAACTTAAAAATTACCATATGGATGCGGTTAATACAGGACTTGATGATCAGGCGATTGTTCGATTATCTTTAGCTCAAAAAAATGGCACAGTTTTTTCGGGGAAAGCAGGCGATACCGATATTGTAAAGGCTTCGATATTAGCTTATTTGGAAGTGATAAATAAGGCTGAGAATGCGAGACAACTAACTAATTAGCGAAAATGAATGATACGGAAAAATTGGATTTAATTCTAAAACGACTGGACAAGATTGAACGTACGGTAAACCCACCTGTGTGGAAAGTGACGGTAAAGTGGTGTTTTGATCATTTCCTTATTTTATTCGGTATTGGGACGATGCTTTATGCTTCTTGGAAAACATGGGTGGTTATTCATAACCTAGAAACAGATTTTGAAAACCTAAAAATGTTAATCGTTACGAATAAAGAAGCTCTTAAAACCACGATTGATACAGGACTTGAAAAGGTTAATGATTTAAAATTTTGGTAAATAATGCTTAATTAGCTGAATTTATCTGGCTTTTTGATGAATAGTGTCGCTCAAAAAAGGAATTAGCCTGTTTTTTTTGACAAACGATTTCATCGACTTATATTGTCTTTCGTATTGGTGCCTCATAGGTATTATAGTGCTAAAATTTAAGTAAAAAAATATATCATGGCTAGAGTTTGTCAGTTAACGGGAAAAAAAACAAAATCAGGGAATAATCGTCCATTTTCGCTTAAAGCGACAAAACGAACATTCCGTCCAAATCTTTTTTGGAAACGGGTATTTAATCCGTTAACCAGAAAGGTGGAACGAATGAGGCTTTCGGCAAAAGCGATCCGAACTCTCAAGAAGTGGGCACGACAAGGGGCTGATAAGGCTGATGCGGAAGCGGTTGCTGCTTAGGTCTTCAGTATTATCTTGGGGGGTTAATTATTAGGTTGTGATTGACTCACTGGTTTTTTAGTGATAGGATAAGGATCCTCTTTGAGAGGGATCTTTGACAACTTTTAATTGGTGAAATTTATTACTGATTAATAACGGGGGTGCTCTGGATTCGACAAGGAGAATCGAAAGAAGTTACTGGCATTTTCGGGTTTGAATTTTGTCCCGGTTATCCACGATTTTCAACAGTAATTGGAAATTCAATTGCAAAAGCTTTCAACACTAAGTTTAACGAAGGTCGACAAGCTCTTGCTCGAGCATTTAATTTTGCTCCTGCACGATCTTACGACTTTGCCGTTGCCTAGTTTTAAGCATAGGTTAAATCCTCGGTTGAGCTTTTTAGCTCCTGAGGTGATAGGTAAAAGAACCACGATTTTATCTATCAAATTAGTGGTGTAGTTGTTCCCTTGGATAAGGAATGATGAATTTTTTTCCAAAACTTTAAGGTGTTTTGTTTGTTTCAATCCTTAATTTTATACCAAATAAACTATAAATGTAGAAGGTTGCTTTTTTCCTCTTTGGACGCCGGTTCGATTCCGGCCACCTCCACCACATTTAAAATTCGATAACAAAAGCCGTCAAAATCCTTTATAGGACTGTCTTTTGAGAGTTCAACATTGATAATATCGTTAAGGGTAACCAGATTTTGCAAAAATGGAGAAAAGACGATATTTATGCGGTGATTCTTGAGTTCGACATTTGCAAAGCAAAGATCCACAACTTGGCGTTTTTTTTCGTTATTGAGGGTTTTGAATTTAGAACTGATTGACTTGAAAAAGTTCATAAGCGCGATGATGGTTGAACTGAAATTCTCGTCTTTTTCGGATTCTGAGTTAGTCAGGTTTTTTAAGAGTTCAGTTTTTTGCTTCTCTATTTCATTTGTAAATTCGAGGAAGTCTTCTTCCGCAACATTCGAGGATTCCCAAAACCTTCGTTTCGCATTTTTTAGTTTTTTATCGAGTGATTTGAGTTTATTGTTTGTAGCTTTCCGGAAACGCTCTTGTTTTTCGTCATCAGTCTCAAAATGAATGTCGTAAATCCTAGAGATCACTTTAGGAAGTTGTTCGTGGAAATTTAAGTCCTCGAATGTTTTACTGAAGAGATCATCTAAAAATTTTTCTGAGACTTGTTTTCGTATGCCATTGGGGGTTTTTATTCTGATTTTGAATTTAGGATTAGATTTATAGTAGACATGGCCCTTTTTTTCATAGGCAATTAGCTTGTAATCATCATTATGCTTTATAAGTCCTGAGTAGGCGTATTTCCTTCGAGATTTAGGGAATGCTCGCCCCTCAATCCGAGCCTGAACACGATCAAATAATTCTTTAGAGATGATGGGTATATGATTACCTTTCCAGAGTTTGCCTTTTATGCAAAAATGACCGTAATAAAAGGGGTTTCTAAGGATTCTTGTCAGGTGTGAGGTCTGAAACTTCGAGTCAAAATCTTGCCGTATAGCCTTGGTGATCTCACGAAAGGAGTAAGCTCCCGTATCATACATATCAAATATTTCTTTCACGGTTCGGGCGTTTTCACTAAACACACACATTTTGTTTTCTTTTCGGTATCCATACGGAGGGCAGTAAGGATAAAACCCTTGCTCCATTCGTCCTTTTAGCCCTCGTTTTACATTCCTTGTATGGTCGATGATGAACTCGTTGGCCATACCGAACTTTACGGCGAATATCAAGGGGCTTGTGTGTTGGCTGTATTCTAATTCGGGGGTAATTATTTTCTTGATAATTCCTGTCTGAACCATGTGGGTCAACTGTCCGCCGTCGGCTTGGTTTCTCGCGAGACGGTCAAGGGCCCAACACAAAATAACATCGGCTTTTTGGGTATAAAACCCCTGAGTAAGTTTCAGGAATCCGGGTCTTCCTAAGTCTTTTGCCGACATGGATTCGGCAGTACTGTCCGAGAAAAAATCAACAGAAAGATAATTGAGGCGGAGAGTTATTGAGGCAAAGTTTTTTAACCTGATTGGGTTTAGCACCAAGCAGACTAATAATATGAATCCGCTCAAAAAGCGCCT